>CAYIQU010000350.1:0-2708 GCA_964365645.1 uncultured Hyphomicrobiales bacterium
GGAATTCACCGATGCCCAGGGCCGCCGCAAGATCAAGGGCAACATGGACGTCGAGCTTGCCATCGACGTCATGGAAATGGCCCAGCATCTCGATCACGTGGTCCTGTTTTCCGGCGACGGCGATTTCCGCCGCCTGGTCGAGGCGGTGCAGCGCAAGGGCATTCGCGTCACGGTGGTCAGCACCATCCGCTCGCAGCCGCCGATGGTCGCCGACGAACTGCGCCGCCAGGCCGACACGTTCCTGGAGCTTCAGGACCTGCAACCGCATATCGCGCGGGCCGGCCGCCCGGCTCATCTGCAACAGAATCCGAATTCGCCCGGCAACGAAAGCCCGCGCGAAAATCGCGAACCCCGCGAATCCCGCGAGGCCCGCGAACTTCGCGGCGATCGGTCGACCGCCGGCCTTACCCCGGCCAACGCCGTCGATTTGTAACGGCGTTTTTCCCGCGCGGCGGGAGGTCCTTTCATGAGTTCCCGCCGCCAAGGACCGGCGTCTCTCGCTCTGGGCGCGGCGCCGCTCGCCGATTGCGCCCTGTGCCCGCGCTTGGCCGCTTTTCGCGCCGACAACCGCCGCGCTTTTCCCGACTGGCACAACGCGCCGGTGCCGTCCTTCGGCGCCATCGACGCGGAATTGCTGGTGGTTGGCCTGGCGCCCGGCCTTCGCGGCGCGAACCGGACCGGACGCCCCTTCACCGGCGATTTCGCGGGCGACCTTCTCTACCGCACGCTTTCGGGTTTCGGCTTCGCCTCGGGCGCTTACGGCGCGGACGCCCATGACGGATTCACGCTCAAGAACGCGCGGATCACCAACGCGGTCCGCTGCGTGCCGCCCGAGAACAAGCCGACGGGCGCGGAAGCCGCCGCTTGCCGGCCCTTCCTCGTCGCCGAAATGGCGGCCATGCCCCGGCTGAAAGCGGTTCTGGCGCTGGGCGCCATCGCCCACGACGCCGTTCTCGCCGCCGAAGGCGCGCGCAAGGCGGCGGCCCGCTTCGCCCACGGCGCGCGCCATGCCCTGCCCTCGGGGCGGGTGCTTTTGGACAGCTATCACTGCTCGCGCTACAACACCAACACCGGCCGGTTGACCGAGGCGATGTTCGCCGCCGCAGTCGGCGCCGCCCGCGACCTTTTGCAAAGGCGTTAGCGCCATGGCCGCCGACGTCGTCAACCTGAACCGCGCCCGCAAGGCCCAAGCCCGCGCCGAGAAGAAACGCCGCGCGGCGGAAAATCGCGTCCGCTTCGGCCAGCCGAAACCTGAGCGCGCCAAGCGGGGCGCGGAAAAGAAACGCGCCACGCGAGACCTCGACGGCAAGAAGATCGACGGCGGCGACGGCGAGCCGGCGTAGGCGCCGCTACCTTTTCTTCTTTTTCGGTTTCGGTTTCGGCTCGGGCTCGAACAGCCGGTGCAGGTGGACGACGACGTATTTCCAATCGGCCTCGTCGACGCGCGCCTGGCTGGCGCCGCGCCAGGCCTTCAGCGCCTTGGCATAGCTGGGAAAGATGCCGACGACGTGCAGATCGTCGGTGTCGACGAAGTCGACGCCGCGCGGATCGGCGACGCGTCCGCCGAAGACGAGGTGCAAAAGCGGCTTGGTCATGACGCCCCCTGAAAAATCCGCGGTCGCCCGGACTTTACCGGAAAATGCGTTTTTCGGCGAGGGCGGGCGGGGACTAACGCGGCAGGATGGCCTCGATGGCCGCCGTCACCTTGGCCGAGGTCGGATCGGTCGGTGTCGAGAACCAATCCGCCATATGGCCGTCCGGCGCGATCAGGTACTTATGGAAGTTCCAGCGGGGCTTGCCCACCTCGCCCGCCTGTGCTCCCGCCCATTTGTAGAACGGATGAGCCTCCGCGCCGGAAACGGTTTCCTTGGCGGCGAGCGGAAAGTCCACGTCGAAATTAACCTCGCAGAAGGACTTGATCTCGGCGTTGGAGCCCGGTTCTTGCCCGCCGAAATCGTTGGACGGCACGCCCAGGACGACCAAGCCGCGGTCGCGGTAGAGCCGCCATAGGGCCTGCAATTGCGTGTATTGCGGCGTGAAGCCGCAGCGGGACGCGGTGTTCACCACCAGGATCGCCTGGCCTTTGAAGGCCGCCAGCGGCATCTCACCCCCGTCGATGGCGCGGAAGGAAAAATCATGCGCGCCGGCCGCGCGCGCCGTTCTGGGCAGGCCGATCAGGGCGGCGGCCAGCGATAGTTTGATAGCCGCTCGGCGCAAGGGATCAACCATAGCGTTCCTCTTTCCACGGATCTGCGTTGTTGTGATAGCCGCGCAGTTCCCAGAACCCCGGCCGGTCCTCGGCATGGAAGGAAATCTGGCGGACCCATTTGGCGCTTTTCCAGAAGTAGAGCGCGGGAATCACGACGCGCATCGGCCCGCCGTGGTCGCGGCCGATGGCCTCGCCGTTCCAGGCGTGCGCCAAAACCACGTCGCGGGCGGCGAACTGGTCCAGCGGCACGTTGGTGGTGTAGCCGTCCTTGGAATGGAAGACGACGAAGCGGGCCTCGGGTCTGGGCCGGACGACGGACAGGAAATGACTCGCCGTCACGCCGGTCCAGCGGCTGTCGTAGAGCGACCACGAGGTGACGCAGTGGATATCGGCGACGACGTCCGTTTGCGGCTGGGCGAGAAAGTCCTCCCAGGTCCACTCGACGGGGTTCTCGACGGCGCCGGTGGCGGCCAAGCGCCATTGATGCTTCGGAATGTCG
>CAYIQU010000351.1:0-2700 GCA_964365645.1 uncultured Hyphomicrobiales bacterium
CGGCATGGGCGGGCCGCTCGCCAATTTCGCCGGCCTGCTGCACATGACCATGCATTCGCTGACCAAGTCCGCGATCTTCTACGCCGTCGGCCACATCGCCCAGGTCAAGGGCACGCAAAAGATCGCCAACATTCGGGGCCTGACGGAAACCCATCCCGGACTCGGCTGGGGTCTGGTGGTCGGCGTCGTCGCCATCGCCGGCCTGCCGCCGCTCGGCATTTTCATGAGCGAGTTCCTGATCGTGAGCTCGACGTTCGCCCGGGAGCCCCTGCTGGCCATTCCGCTGGCCTTCGGACTTCTGGTCGCCTTCGGCGCATTGCTGTTGCGGCTGACCGGCGTCGCCTTCGGCGAGCCGCGCGGCAGCACCGCGCCCGCCCAGGCGTCCTATGGGCCGATGTACGCGCACCTGGCGCTGGTGATGACGGCCGGCGTCTATCTGCCGCCGCCGCTGGTGGCCTGGTTCCAGCATGTCGCAATCCTTCTTGGATGATCCGCTGAAAGATAAAGAACATGCCCGCGCTGATCGATCTCCTCTTGGAAGGCCGCCGCGTCCACCCGCATGGTCCCTGGCCGCGCGTGGTCGTCGAGCCGGCGATCTGGAATTTCGCCGCCGGGCAACTTGCGGAAGGCCGCTGGACCCTGCTCGGCCTCTGGGGCGAGAAAACCGCCGTCCACATGGCGTTGCTGAACGAACCGACCAACGACATCGGCGTCGTGACGCTGGAATGCCCGAACGGCCGCTATCCTTCCATCGGACAACGCCATCTTCCGGCCTTGCGCCTGGAGCGAACAATCCGCGACTTGTTCGGGCTGGAGCCGGAGAACCTGCCGGACACGCGTCCGTGGCTCGACCATGGCCGCTGGGGCGTTCGTTTCCCGCTGGGAAGTCGCACGGAAGCGCCGCCTCAGGCGGCCCCCTACGCCTTTCTTGCCGCGAACGGAGAGAGCCTGCACCAGATTCCGGTCGGTCCCGTCCATGCCGGAATCATCGAGCCGGGACATTTTCGCTTCACGGCAAACGGCGAAGCCGTCGTTCGCCTCGAGGAACGCCTCGGCTACGTCCACAAGGGCATCGAGGGACTGATGTCCGGGGCCACCCTTGAAAAGGCGGCGCGCCTGGCGAACCGCGTTTCCGGCGACAGCATGGCGGCCTATGCCCTTGCCTTTGCGCGCGCGGTCGAGGCGGCGTTGGGCATCGAGGCCCCGCCGCGCGCCGTTTGGCTGCGTGCGCTCATGGCCGAACTGGAGCGTCTGGCTAATCATTTGGGCGACATCGGCGCGGTCTGCAACGACGCCGCGTTCTCGCTCATGCACGCCCATTGCGGCATTCTGCGCGAGCGGGTGTTGCGCGCCGCCGATGCCGGCTTCGGCCACCGGCTGATGCGCGATTGCATCGTTCCCGGCGGCGTCGCCGTCGACCTCGCGCCGGAAGGCACGGCCGTATTGCGCGCCCTCGTCGCCGAGGTGGAAGAACGCCTTCCCGTCCTGATCGAGCTTTTCGACAACACCGCCTCGCTCAAGGACCGCGCCTTCGATACCGGGACCCTGACCCCGGCGCTGGTCCGCCAGTACGGCGCCGGCGGCTTCGTCGGCCGGGCCTCGGGCCGGCCCTTCGACGCCAGGCGCGCGCCGGGCTATCCGCCTTACGGCGATCTCAATTTCAAGATCCCGGTGCTCGAAGCGGGCGATGTCAACGCCCGGGTTTGGGTCCGCTTCCAGGAAGTCGAGCAGAGTCTATCGCTGGTGGCGCAAATCCTCGACCGCCTGCCCGCCGGCCCCATGCGCGTCGAAATGCCGCTTGCGCGCGATCCCCGGGAGGGGATGGCGATCGTCGAGGGTTTTCGCGGCGATATTCTCGTCTGGCTGCGGCTTTCCGGCGACGAGACGGTCGATCGCTGCCATTTGCGCGATCCATCGTGGTTCCAATGGCCGCTGCTGGAAGCCGCGATCGAGGGCAACATCGTCGCCGACTTTCCGCTCTGCAACAAATCGTTCAACTGCTCCTATTCCGGACACGACCTCTAGGCGAGAGCCGTCATGCGCAAGATTCTCTTCCAAAGCCTGATCCAACCGCCGCTCACCGAGCGGCCGCCGTCGCCGAGCGAGGTCGCGACGAAGGAACTCGCCGTCGCCCTCGGTCTCGCCGCCCGCAAGCATCTGGGCCGAAGCTTGTCGATCCGGGAAATCGATGCCGGCTCGTGCAACGGATGCGAACTCGAAATTCACGCGCTCGGCAACGCTTTTTACGACATCGAGCGTTTCGGCATCCGATTTGTCGCCTCGCCGCGCCATGCCGACGTTCTGCTCGTGACCGGACCGGTCACCAAGAACATGCGCGAGGCCCTGGAGAGGACCTATCGCGCGACGCCAAGCCCCAAATGGGTGGTCGCCGTCGGCGATTGCGCGCGGGATGGCGGCTGCTTCGCCGACAGCTACGCCGTCGTGGGGGGAGTCGCCGCGGTACTGCCCGTCGATCTGCATATTCCGGGCTGTCCGCCGTCGCCGACTGACATGCTCAAGGGTCTTCTCGCGTTGCTTGAGCCCGTGCCGGCGACGGCCGTGCAAGGACAACTCTAGTCTTTCAACCGAGACATCGTGTTCGCCAATCGCCCGGTCGTCAGGCCACTTTCCGCGCGGTCTCCTCGATCATCTTTTTCGCCTTGCCGACGAGACCTTCCGGCGCGCCGGACTTGATGGCGA
>CAYIQU010000352.1:0-2698 GCA_964365645.1 uncultured Hyphomicrobiales bacterium
TTGTCCACCGGCGCGCCCTCGCGGAAGGCGAGGATGCCCTCGGCGAGCGGCCCCAGGCCCTCGATGAAGGCGTCCGACATGATGCCGGACGTGCCGACGAGCTGGGCCTTGATGCCGAGCTTGTCCATCTGCGAGCGGATGCGCACGCCGATCGGCGTCAGGCCGCCGAAGTAGATGGCGTCGACGTTGAGCGACTTGATCTTCGTCAGTTCGGCGTTGAAGTCCTGCTGGTCGGCGGTGACGCCGAAGGTGCCGAGGATTTGCCCGCCGCTCTTGGCTAGGTTCTCGCTGAAGTACTTGTTGTGGCCCTTGCCGTAGTCGGTGGTGTCGTGGATGACGGCGAATTTCTTGAATCCCTGATCGGTCGAGAACTTGGCGTTGACCTCGTTCTGGTTGATCATGGTGCCGTTGACGCGGTGGATTTCCTTGTAGTCGTTGCCGTAGGTGATTTCCGGCAACACCGCGCCCCACACGATCACCGGCAGACCGAACTTGTTGTAGACGTCGACCGTGCCGATGGCGACGGCCGAGCAATAGTGCGTCACGCCGGCGATGACCGCCTTGTCGGACGCGGCCTTGGTCGCGACCTGCACGCCGACGTTGGGTTTGCATTCGTCGTCGAGGACGACCATTTCGTATTCGTACTTGGCCTTGGGGTCGGCGTTGCGCAGGCGCACGGCCAATTCCGCCGAATTGCGCCCGCCCAGGCCGTTGACGGAAACGCCGCCCGTCAGCGGGCCGATGAACACGACCTTGACCTTCTTCTTGGCGGCTTCCGCCGCGCCGGCGCCGAAGCCCATGACGATCGCGGCGGCGGCAACGGCCGCAAGCATTGTCCGAATCGGTTTCATAACGTTCCTCCCTGATGGCCGGAATGGCCTGATGGCATGAATGAGACGGCGAGCCGGGGTTCGTCCGAAATTTCAGGCTCTTCGGAGAAGCACCCCGCCGTCGGCGAACGGTCGCGCCCGCCAGCGAACCGGGAGCGTGCCCGACGAGGTCCGCCGGGTCAAGAATCGGCTCGGAAGGTGCTCTTGTCCGAGACAATCGCGCGCGGCCGCCCCGCCCGATTCGCGCGTTTCGCGGGCCCGGGCAAGTTCCGTCAACCCCATTCGCGACTCGCGAAATCGCCCCTAACCCTCGATTCGGCCCGTAAATACTGGTGATTCGGGGATTTTCCCGCTTGACCTGGAATCGCGGGCGGGTATGGTTGTCGCGACGTGGGTTAACCATAGTCGCAAGAGCCTAAGGGGATCGCTTCCGTTCAATATCCGCTACCGTGGGCATCGCGTTCGTCTCCCTGTGACCGCGATCACCGCTCCCTTAGGAAGGATCGACTACAAAAGCCCCCGCATTTCCATTTTCCAAAAGGACTCGCGATGAACAAACAAGACCTTTCCTCCTCCGTCGCCGACAGCACCGGTCTCACCAAGTCCGACGCCAACAGGGCCGTCGACGCCGTTCTCGATGTCATCACCGCAACCCTGAAAAAGGGTGGCGAGATCCGGCTGGCCGGCTTCGGTACGTTCCGGGTGGCAAAGCGCGCCGCGCGGACGGGCCGTAACCCGCAAACCGGCGCGTCCATCAACATTCCGGCCTCGAAGCAGCCGAAGTTCTCGGCCGGCAAGTCGTTGAAGGACGTGGTCAACAAGCGCTAAGCGACGCCCTTTGTCGCGTTGACGTTCTTCCCTCCCCGTCCGCTTGCGGGCGTCGAGGGGTTGAATCGAAACCCCCGGACCGAACGGTCCGGGGGTTTTTCGTTTCCGTTTTTTAGAGAGCTAATTCAGTCGCGCCGGACGCGCACGCGGCGCCGGTGGCGGCGCGCGAACGCCATCAAGCCGGCCAACGCCAGCACGCCCATCGGCACCAGGCCGATGTTGATCGCCTTGACCCAGGCGGCGAGGCGCTCGATGTCGCGCTCCAGCCCGTGCTGGACTTCGCGCAACTGGCGGCGAATGCGGATCATCTCGTCGCGGAATTTCTCGATCGCCGCTTCTTCCTCGTCCGAAAGCCCCGCCTTTTCCCCGCCCTGCTTCTTGCGGTCCTGCAACTCGTTCAGGCGCTTCTCGGTCAGATCCAGGGCTTGCTGCAATTCGTCGCGACGGGCGAGAAGACGCTCGGCCGCGTCGCGGCGCAGATCGTCGACCACCGTGAACGGACGGTACGAAACGCCCCGGCTGCGCAGCCGGATCAAATCGTCCGACCCGGCCAGGTTGTCGAGCGCGTTGGCGACGAAGTCGCCGTTGGCGGCGAACGGCATCGCCACCTGCTGGCCGGCATATTCGCGGACCCGCACCCAGAAACGATCTTCCAGCATGTCGGAATCGGCGACCACGATCACGTTCACCGGGTTCGCGCTTTCGCCCAGATGCGGCCGCGCCGGCTTCTTCTCTTCCGGTTTGGGGGCCTCGGGCTTTTCTTCGGATTTCGTTTCGGGCTTCTGTTCCGGGGGCGCGCCGTTGGGGAACGCGGTCTTGACCCGGCCGGCGACGCGTGCCGCCAGGACGTAGCGTTCGCCGGTGGGCTTCAGTCCACGCAGAATGCCTTCCGGGTCGGGACGCGCGCCGCCGAGCTTGGCGACCTCGACGGCCGCCGCCTGATCCGAAGACATCAGCAGCGGCGTGACCGTCACCCCGGCGCCTGGGCGCGCCTTCAGGCTGCCGGCGCTGCCGACGTTGAGCACCGCGATATCGGCCGT
>CAYIQU010000353.1:0-2695 GCA_964365645.1 uncultured Hyphomicrobiales bacterium
CAGGACAGCAAGCTGTCCGACTTCGCCGACGGCACCATCGCGTTGAACTGGAAGTTGAACGAACAGTGGGCCGTCAACCTCGCCGCCTTTCCGGGCGGCGGCGGCGCGACCAAGTGGAAGGATCCGCGCACGGGAGCGGGCGCCGGCGACCACATGATCCGCACCCGCTACATGTTCATCGAGCCCTCGGCGTCCTACACGCCCCCGCAGGACAAGGACTGGTCCTTCGGCGTCGGCGCGGTCGTCTCCCGCCAGGACATGAAGACCGATTCGCTGGATACCGGCTTCAACCAAGCGAAACCCCGCCCGGTCGAAAGCGTCGACGTGGCCTACGGCGCCGGCTTCCATGTCGGCGCGTTCTGGCAACCCAAGGACACCTTCTCGATCGGCGCGACCTATCGTTCGCCGATTTGGGCCGAACGCTATCAGAACTACAGAAACGTCTTCTCCGGTCCCATGAGCATGCCCCAACAGTGGGCCGTGGGCCTGAGCGGCAAGCCGATGCCGAAAGTGACGCTCGCCGGCGACGTCAAGTACATCGATTGGGCCAACACGCCCGCGATCGGCAACGCTCCGGGCGGCACGGGCGCGAACAGCATCAAAGGCGGATTCGGCTGGCAAGGCCAGTTCGTGTTCCTCGCCGGCGCGGCCTACGAGGTGACCGACAAGTTCACCGTCCGGGCCGGCTACAACTACGGCAAGTCGCCCATCGACGAAAACCACGTGTTCGCCAACTTCCTGTTCCCGGCGATCACCGAGCACCACATCACCGCCGGCGCGTCCTACAAGCTGGGCGAGCGCTATGAACTCGGCGCCAGCGGCTACTACGCCCCGGAAAACAGCATGGAAAACCTTCCCGGCGGTCCCGCCTCGGCGTTCGCCAGCTTCGGCGGCACGACCGAACTCGAACACCGCCAGTACGGCATGCAGGCTTCCGTGAAGATGAAGTTCTAAGTCTTTCGGACCTCGAGCCTAAATGCGAACCGCGCGTCCCTCACGGGGCGCGCGGTTTTCGTTTGGGGAACAGGGCCAATCTCAGTCGTCGCCGGTCGCGGCTTCCCACGGGAACACGATCCAGCGCGCGTCCGTCGTTTCGACGGCGACCGCGTCCAGCGCGGCCCGCCCTTCAGGCTTGGCGTAGAGCGCGGCGAAGCGGGCACGGGGCAGGATGGTGCGGATCAATCCGCAGGTGGCGCCCGAATCGGCGATGTCGTCGACCACCAGCCAGCCCTCGCCCCGGTCCAGCGCCGCGGTCTGCGGCGGCTTCAGGAGGCGCGCCGGTCCCCGCGCCCGGCCCTCGTAGCTGGACACGGCCAGCGAATCCACCAGCCGGATGTCGAGCAGGCGGGCGATCAAGGCCGCCGGGATCAGCCCGCCGCGCGCGACCGCGACGATGCCGCGAAAGGGGCCGATGGCGCGGGCCTTGTCGGCCAACGTCCGGCAGTCCCGGACCACGTCGTCCCAGGACAGAATTTGTTCGGCGGCCGGCGCGGGGGGCATGGCTTAGCCGCCCCCGCGCGCGCGCGGGACGGCGAAAAGAAGGGGGAGGATCGGAGAGGCGCGCCGGGAATCCCGGCGCCCCATCACCGCAGGTAGAGGTGAACTTCGTTCACCTTGGCGTTGGCCATGGTGCGGGTGGTGACCGCGACCCGGCCGGGCGGCAGGCCCATTTCGACCAGCGAGCGCATCACGGTCTCGGCATGGCGGCGGGACTTGTTGGTGTTCACGGCTTCCCGGGCCGCGCCGCCGGTGGCGGGCGCGACGGCGACCAGGTCGAACACCGCGTCGGGGCGGCGTTCCAGGACCCGGCTGACGGCCGAATACAGGGCCTGCTGATAGGGCACGTCGGTGCGGTCGAAGCGGATGACCACCAGCGGGCGGCGGCCGCCCGGGTCGCGGGCGGCGCCGGCGGCGACGGGATTGGCCCGGTCGCGGGCGGCGTCGGCGATCTGGCCCAGGCTGGCGCCGTAGATTTCGCCGGCCTTGATGGACGCGCCGACGGTGTTCAGGTTGGCCTTCTCGCCGGCGATGTAGTTGGTCTGGCGGCGGACGTCGGTCGAGACCTCCTTCAGCAGGCGGTCGATCAAGACGACGGTCCGGTCGGTTTCGTCCTCGAGCGTCGAAAGCTGGCGGTGGTCCTCGTCGACCGCGCCGGAAATGCCGCGGATGGAGCGGGCCGATTCCGACAGGAACGTGGTCTTGGTCGAGGTGCCGCTGATTTCGCCGGCGAGCTTGTTCATCTCGTCGATGTCTTCGTGCAGCTTTTCCAGATCGGTCTGGGCGCTGTTGAACTGCTGGACCAGAATCGGGTTGCCGGGCGTGGTGCCGACTTGCAGGCGCGCGTTCACCGCGGCGATGGTGCCGTGATAGCGCTGCGAATCCTGGATGACCTTGGCCCGGATCTGCTGCAACGCGGCGTTGTGGGCGGAAATCGCGCCTTGGGACTGGCGCAGTTCTTCCCGCATGTCGCCGACCTTGCGGCCGACCTCGGTCCCGGTGGAAGCGCCCGGCGTCACGCCGGTGGGCTGGAAAACGGTGGTGCCGAGCGGCGGCTGGGCGGTGGGCGCGGGCATCGCCTGGGCGCGCCCGGCGGCGGCTTGGGCGGGCTGGGCGGTTGCCGGGGCGGCCCCGGTCCGCGCGGGAGCCTGGGCGGCGCGGCGGCCACGGCCGGCGGGATCTTCCCCGGTCAGCGAGG
>CAYIQU010000354.1:0-2694 GCA_964365645.1 uncultured Hyphomicrobiales bacterium
GTGCTCGACCCCTTCGCCGCGCGCCGGGCGGCGCGCGCGGCTTCGCGCCTTGCGCGTTTGGCGCGGTTGCGAGACCTCGACCCCGGCGTGGCGCTCGACGTGTGGTTGGAAACGCGCGGCGCCGCCGGGTGGCTCCTTGACGAGTTGGGTGAGCAACTGGCCGAAGTGCCGGAGCGTTTGCTTTTGCGCCTCGCCGCGCGATCAGACGTCGTGCGCGCGGAAATGAGCGGAACGGTCTGGGTGGCCCCGGCGAAGGACGTGGACGCGCTGGCCCGGAAGTTGTCCCGCGCGCTCGCCGATTACATGGCGGGGCATCCGGGAGCTTCCGCCATGCCCACGGCGGCCCTGCATCAAACCGCTTGTTCGGATCTCGACGCGCACGTGTTCCGATGGCTGCTGGCGCGGCTTGCGACCAAAGGCGGGATCGAGCAGACCGCGGACGGCGTGCGCCCGCCCGGGCACCGCCAGCAGTTCGGGACGCGCGAGCAGGCCTTGGCGGAGAAGATCGAAGCGGCCCTCGTCTGCCGCGGCGGCGCGCCGCCCAAGCTCGCGGCCCTGGCCGCCGCCGCCGGCGTGCCTTCGAAGCAGGTCGCGTCCTTCCTCGCCGAACTCCAGCGGGCCGGGCGCTTGGCCCGGATCGCGGAGGATGTCTACGTCAGGCGCGCCGATCTCGATGCTTGGCGGACGCAAGCGGCCCGGTTGCTGGCCGAGAAGGGCATCCTGTCGCTGGGCGAGTTCCGCGATGCGATCGGCGTGGGGCGCGGATTTGCGCTCCAAATCCTCGAGCATTTCGACCGCCACGGCCTCACGCGCCGCAAGGGCGATGTCCGGGTCGCGGCGGCCCCGGATATGAGGCCGCACCCATGATCCCCGCTCCGGCGGACGTCCGCCTTACCCAGTGGGCGAGTTGCGCCGGCTGCGGCGCTAAGATGGACGCGCTCGCGCTCGGCGAGATATTGCGCCGATTCCCGCCATCCGCCGATCCTAATCTCCTGGTCGGGATGGAAACCGGGGACGATGCCGGGATTTATCGGATCGCCGACGGCTTGGCCCTTGTCCAGACGGTCGATTTCTTTCCCCCGATCGTGGACGATCCGTTCGCTTTCGGCCAGATCGCCGCGGCCAACGCGCTCAGCGACGTCTATGCCATGGGCGGCCGGCCGGCGACGGCGATGAACCTGGTCGCTTTCCCGAAGGACGATTTGCCGCTCGAGGTGTTGCACGAAATTCTGCGCGGCGGCGCCGCCAAGCTCGCCGAAGCGGGCGTCGTGCTCGTGGGCGGACATTCGATAAACGACAAGGAGGTCAAGTACGGGCTTGCGGTCACGGGACTCATCGATCCGGCGTGCGTCGTGACCAACGCCGGGGCGCGCCCCGGCGATGCGCTGGTGCTCACCAAGCCCATCGGCGTCGGAGTCGTTGCCACCGCCCTCAAGCAGGGCCGGGCCGCGGTCGATATCGTCTCCCAGGCGACGGAATTCATGACACGACTCAATCGGATTGCGGCGGAACGCATGCTCGCACACGGCGCCCACGCCTGTACCGACATCACCGGCTACGGCCTGCTCGGGCACGCGCTTCGAATGGCGAGTGCTTCCAGGGTGGACATGCGCGTGCACCATCGCGCGGTGCCCTGCCTTTCCGGCGTGCTGGAATTGCTTGGGCATGGGATAGCTCCCGGCGGCCTCGACTCGAACCGCAGGGCCTTCGGCGGCGCCGTCGAGTTTGCGGCGCGCGTGCCGACCGCGTGGCGCGATCTGCTGTTCGACCCGCAGACTTCGGGCGGTCTTCTGATCGCGCTCGCTCCAAAGGCGGCGGAGGCGCTCGTGGCGGATCTCGGGCGCGACGGCCTCGACGCGGTCATCGTTGGCGAGGTGTCGGATACCGGGGAGGGACGCATTTTCGTGGATTGAGAACACGATCCCGGCGGCAACGGGATCGGGAGAGGAAGATTGTCCGGTGGCATCCGCGGGCTTCAAACCCGTTGGGAGGCAGTGCACCTGTCTCCGGTAGGTTCGACTCCTACTCTCTCCGCCATAAACACGATAACCCGGTATTGCTTTGACGCGCCGGTTCGCCCTTCAAGCATGAGTCCTCTTTATTTTGATCTTGGGATCTTGACCTTAATCAAGGTGTGTTTACCAAAAACAAGCTATGGGTTCCTCCTTAAAATTGTGAGGACGTGCAACGACTTTTGGTCGCCACCGATGATGTCGGAGGCGAAGAGGTGATGGTTGTCGTTTGGAGATACCCCCGGGCGGGGGGTTAGGCGGCGGCCAGTTACCGCGGCATTCCAACAAGAGATGAAACGGCGGAGTGTGCGATGAGTGAAACCGACCCGCATGCCACCCTGACAAGACGCAATTTTCTCCATGCCGCCGCCGGCGTTACGGCAAGCCTGACGTTTCCCGGCGCGGCCCTCGGCCTGACCAGGCTCGAGCCGATCGGCGACCCTTTGAAGGGCGAATATCCTTATCGCGGATGGGAAGACCTCTACCGCAAGGAATGGACGTGGGATTCCACCGGGTTTGCCACGCATTCCATCGGCTGCGTCGCCGGCTGCGCGTGGACCGTCTACGTCAAGGACGGCATCCCGTTCCGCGAGGAACAGACGGCTCAGTATCCGGGCCTCCCGGGTTTTCCCGACATGAATCCGCGCGGCTGCCAGAAGGGAGCGCAGTATTGCTCGTGGAT
>CAYIQU010000355.1:0-2694 GCA_964365645.1 uncultured Hyphomicrobiales bacterium
CCCAGGATCTCGGTGCGGAAATCCTCGCGCCGATCCGACCAGCGGATGCCGCCGCGCGCGACCAGGCCGAAGCGCAAATGAATGCCTTCCATGCGCGGGCTGTAGACGAAAATCTCGCGCAACGGCCGGGGCAGCGGTAAATCCTCGATCTTGCCTGATTCGAGCTTGATCGAAAGATAAGGCTTGGGCTGGCCGTCGGCCCCTTTCTGGAAATAGTTGGTGCGCAACGTCGCCTCGACGGCGCCGACGAAGCGGCGCAGGATGCGGTCCTCGTCGGCGTTGGCGACCGCGTCCAGCGCCGCGTCGATCCGCCCGAGCAAGGCCTCGACCCGCGCCGCCGGGTTGGCGCCGGGTTCGGGGTCGAAGCGGGCGAGAAACAGCTCGACGATCAGCCGCGCGATGGCGGGATGCGCGGCCAGCGCCGTTTCCATGTAATCCTGCGAGAACGGGATTCCCGCCTGGCGCAGATAGCGGCTGTAGGCGCGCAGCACCGTCACCTGGCGCCACGCCAGGCCGCCGGCCAGCACCAGCGCGTTGAAGCCGTCGCTGTCCATCTCGCCCAGCCAGACGCGGCGGAAGGCCTCGTGGAAGGCGTCCCGCACCAGCGCGATTTCGACCGGCGCGCGGTCGCGCGTTTCCAGGCCGAAGTCGTGGATCATCACGCAGCGCGCCTTGACCCCGCCCGGCACGACGGTGTTGGGAATCTCGTCGACGACCCGCAGCCCCATCCGTTCCAGCATCGGCAGCACGTCCGAAAGCGGCACCGGGGCGCCGGGGTGGAACAGCTTGAAACGAACCCGGTGCGGCTCGGCATTTGCCGGGCGGTACAGGTTGAGCGCGATGGTGCCCGATTGCAGGGCGCGGTCGACGAGCGCGATGTCGGCGGGCGCGGCCTCGGGGAGAACGTGCTCGCGATAGCCCGACGAGAACGCCTCGGCGTAGCGGGCGAACAGGGCCGGCCCGCGGTCCTCGCCCTTCTCGGCGACCAGCGCGGCTTGCAGCCGGTCGGTCCAGGAGCGCGCGGCCTCGGCCAGTTCGTCTTCCAGCGCGGCCACGTTCAGCGGCGGGATTTTTCCCGGGCTCGTTTGCACCACCAGCATCAGGCGGGCCAGCGGCGAATCGCCGAACTGGGTTTGGTGCGCCGCCAGCGTGCCGGCGGTTGCGCGTTCCAGGATCGCCTGCATCTTGAGGCGCAAATCGGTGGTGTAGCGTTCGCGCGGGACGTAGATCATCGCCGCGACGAAGCGCTCGAAGCTGTCGCGGCGCAAGAATAGGGCGACCCGCTGGCGTTCCTGCAATTGCAGAATCCCGAGCGCGGTGTCGTGCAAATCGTCGACGCCGATCTGGAACAACTCGTCGCGGGGATAGGTCTCGAGAATGTGCAGCAGCGCCTTGCCGTCGTGGCTGGCCGGGGCGAAGCCGGCGCGCTTCGCGACCGCCTCCATCTTGCGCCGGATCAGCGGGATGTCGCGCGGGCTGCGGCTGTAGGCGCCCGAGGTGAACAGGCCGACGAAGACCCGCTCGCCGACGACGCGGCCCTTGGCGTCGCGGCGCTTGACCGAAATGGCGTCGAGATGAACCGGCCGATGCACCGGCGAGCGGCGGTTGGCCTTGGTGATCATCAGCGCCTCGGGCCGTTCGATGAAGGCGCGGACCTCGGGCGGAATCGGTCCGCCCTCGCGTTGATCCTCGAACACCACCCGCTCGGGATCGCGCAGGATGCCGAGGCCCGAGCCGGGCGTGACCAAAAAGCGCGCCGCCGCGCCGCCGCCTTCGAGGGCGTAATCGCGCGCGCCGATGAAGGTGAAGTTGTTGTCGTGCGCCCAGCGCAGGAACTCGCGCGCTTCGGCGGCGTCGCCGTCGGATTCCGGAGCGGTCTCGACCATTTCCGCCATGCGCTCGCGCATCGCCGGCCAATCCTCGACCGCGGCGCGCACGTCGGCGAGCGTGCGGGCGACGCCGGCGGCAATGGCCTGAAGCCGGTCGGGGGTCTGGGCCGTGACCTCGGCGCGCATGAAGGATTCGCGGCGGATGGTTTTTTCCGCCTGGGCGTCGCGCGGCAGCGCCGCCAGCGCCGCGCCGGCCGCGTCGCGGCGCACCGCGACGATCGGATGCACGATCAGGTGCGCGATCAGGCCCTGGCGATTGAGTTCGGCCGCGACCGAATCGACCAGGAACGGCATGTCGTCGGTGACGGCCTCGATCACCGTGAAGGGCGAGCGCCAGCCGTCGGACTCGACGTTCGGGTTGTAGGCGCGCACCCGCGCGGTGCCAATGGGGCGCGTCTCGCCGAAACGCCAGTGCGCCAGCGCGGCGGCGAACAGGCCGGCGGGATCGGCGCCCTTGAGATCGCGCGAGGACACGTTGGCGTAGTAGGCGGCGAAAAAGGGGCCGAGCGCGGCGGCCTCGTCGGCGCCCAGGCGTTGCGCGGCCAGCGCCGCCATCGCCGCCGCCACGTCGGATCTAAAACGATCGTCGCCGCGAGAGCCTATCTCGGTCATGTGGAACCGCCGCTTCCCTCGGGGGAATTCATCCCCTCTTGCCGCGCCCTGTTCCGGCTCCGAGAGGGCGAACGGCCCGGCCCGGAATCCGGTAGGCAGCCTATCACGGGGGCGCTAAACTCTCCACGAGCCAGAGTCGAAATCCCCGGCGCCCTTAACCATAAGTGGGTGCGGCCCTGACCGAGACCTGACA
>CAYIQU010000356.1:0-2691 GCA_964365645.1 uncultured Hyphomicrobiales bacterium
GCCCGCCACGCCCGGTAGCGTTCGACCCCGATTTTCGCCCCTGCCCCGTCCACGCCCGTCATGGCCCCTCGCCGACAACGATCCCCCGGGGTCCATTCTGGCCTTGTTTTCCCTGTTTTCTCAATGTCTTCTATTGGCATAACAACAGCCCCAGGGGGCGATTTTCATGGACCCACGCCGGGTCAAATCGGCCGCCGACGCGCGCAAAATCGTGGGCGCGCGCAAAGCCACCCACGTGAAGGTCGGCGTTTTCGACGCCGACGGAATCCTGCGCGGCAAGTACATGGCCCGCGAGAAATTCCTGTCCGCGCTGGACGGCGGGTTCGGTTTCTGCGACGTGGTCATGGGCTGGGATTCCAACGACCAGCTTTACGACAACACCACCGCCACCGGCTGGCACACCGGCTATCCCGACGCCGCGATCCGAATCCTGCCCGACACCTGCCGCGAGCTGCCGGGCGAGGACGACACGCTGTTCTTTTTGGGCGAATTCGCCCCGCCGATGGAATCCATCTGCCCGCGCGCGACGCTGCGCCGCGTTCTCGCCGCCGCCGACAAGATGGGCTATCGCGTCACGGCCGGGTTCGAATACGAATTTTTCGTCTTCGAGGAAACGCCGCATTCGATCCGCGCCAAGCACTACCGCGACCCGAAGCCGCTCGCGCCCGGCCATTTCGGCTATTCGGTCCTGCGCAACTCGGTCCACGCCGACGTCTATCGGGATATTCTGGAGACCTGCGAGCGCATGGACTTCGCCTTGGAGGCCCTGCACGAGGAAACCGGCGCGGGCGTCCTGGAAGCCGCCATCCAAAAAGCCGACGGCCTGGCCGCCGCCGACAAGGCGGCCCTGTTCAAGACCTTCGTCAAGGTCGCCCTGCAGCGGCGCGGCCTGATGGCGACCTTCATGGCCAAGTGGTCGCCCCAATGGCCCGGCTCGAGCGGGCATATTCATATTTCGCTTGCTGACAAGCAGGGCCGGCCGCTGTTCCACGATCCGAAGAAGCCCCACGGCATGAGCGATCTCATGGGCCGCTTCGTCGGCGGCCAGCAGCGCCTGATGCCCGAAATGCTGGCCATGATCGCCAGCACCGTCAATTCCTACCGCCGCCTGATCCCCGGCTTCTGGGCGCCCACCGATGCCAGCCTGGGCATCGACAACCGCACCTGCGCGCTGCGCATCGTTCCCGGCGGCCCGAAAAGCCAGCGCATCGAGTACCGCGTCGCCGCGGCCGACGCCAATCCGTACCTCGCGCTCGCCGCCGCCGTGGCGTCGGGCCTGTGGGGAATTAAGAACAAGGCCGAGCCCGAGACCCTGGTCGAGGGCAACGCCTACGACAAGAAGTTCCCGAAGCGCCTGGCCCTGCCCCGCACGTTGTGGGACGCGGCCCAGGCCTTGAAGGGATCCACGGTGGCCCGTCAATGGTTCGGCGATCCGTTCGTCGATCATTTCGTCGCCACCCGCGAATGGGAGGAACGCGAGTTCCGCCGTCACATCTCCGATTGGGAGCTGCAACGGTATTTCGAGATCATCTGAACTCCGTCAATGAAGGGACCTCCCGCCCATGAGCGAAAGCCTTAAAACCATCTCCCCGGTGGACGGCCGCGCCTACGTCGAGCGCGCGCTGGCCGGGCCGAAACAAATCGCCGAAACGCTGGCCCGCGCCGCCGCCGCGCAAAAGGAGTGGAAGAAAACCGCGCTGGCCGACCGCCAAAAGGCGCTGCTGAAGGCCGTCGAGGCGTTCGTCGCCCACAAGGACAAGATCGCCGAGGAAATCACCTGGCAGATGGGCCGGCCCATCGGCCAATCGCCGGGCGAGGTGCGCGGCTTCGAGGAACGCGCCCGCGCCATGATCGCCCTGGCGCCGGAAGCGCTGGCCGACGTGGACGTGGGCGCGAAACCGAATTTCCGCCGCTTCATCCGCCACGAGCCGCTGGGCGTCGTCTTCACCGTCGCGCCCTGGAACTATCCCTACCTGACCGCCGTCAATTCCATCGTTCCGGCCCTGATGGCGGGCAACGCGGTGATCTTGAAACACTCGCACCAGACGCCGTTGTGCGCCGAGCGTTTCCAGCAAGCGTTCGACGCGGCGGGAATCCCGAAGGGCGTGTTCCAGCATTTGCACTTGAGCCACGCCGACACCGCGCGCGTCATCAAGGCCCCTGAAGTCGGCTTCGTCGCCTTCACCGGCTCGGTTTCCGGCGGCAAGATGGTGGAAGCCGCCGCCGCCGGGCGCTTCATCGGCGTCGGACTCGAATTGGGCGGCAAGGACCCGGCCTACGTGCGGCCCGACTGCACTTTGGCGCACGCGGTCGAAAACCTGGTCGACGGCGCGTTCTTCAATTCCGGCCAATCGTGCTGCGGCATCGAGCGCATCTACGTCCACGCCGACGTCTACGACCCATTCGTCGAGGGCTTCGTCGAGTTGACGCGCGAATACAAACTCGGCGATCCGACCAAGCCGGACACCACCCTCGGCCCCATGGTGCGGACCCAGGCGGCCGAATTCGTGCGCCGTCAGATCGCGGACGCCGTCAAGCAGGGCGCGAAATCCCTGGTCGACCCCAGGGGCTTTCCCGCCGATGCGCCGGGCACGCCGTATCTGGCGCCGCATGTGTTGGTCGACGTGAACCATAAAATGGCGGTGATGATGGAGGAATCCTTCGGTCCCGTGATCGGCATCATGAAGGTCA
>CAYIQU010000357.1:0-2680 GCA_964365645.1 uncultured Hyphomicrobiales bacterium
GGCCTGAAGCGATTGTCCGCCAAAGATTCTCGTAACTCTCCCTTGGCGTTTGTCCCGAGGCGAAGACGCGGGGACTGTCACCCACCAATTCATCCTGTGCGCGGCCCGAGAGCCGCGTCACGGCGGAATTGACGTAGACGATCGTGCCGCCCGTGTCAGTGATCACCACCCCGGCCGGGGCCTGCTCGACGGCCTGGGCAATGACGTGAAAGCCGCGCTCGTAGATGCCCGACCGCAGGACCGCGAACCCCGCCCCCCAGATGACGGCGAGCGAGAGAGTCCGGTTCATCATCACGACGTTTCCCGACACCACCTCCGGCGCCGGCGGCGACAATGCCCACCCCAGCAGCGTCAGGATCGTGCTTGCGGCGGCAAGGGACAGAACGAACGACTGTTCCGGCCGCCCCAGGCCGATCAAGACGACGAGCGCATAGAGCATCCCGTCGGCGACGCCGAGCGGCGTTATCAAATCGAAGGTAAACACCGCCGCGAGGCCGAGGACGGCGACCACCATATAGCGCTTCCCGCCGCGTCGCTCGACCGGCTTCATCGCCAACAAGGAATCGAAATCGACGCTCAGGCGCGCGGTTCGCCACCACGCGAAAATTTTGCTCATTATGCCTTCACCTGTAATGACTCTTTTTCATTTATCACTTCTATGGTTCGATCCTAGATGATTACGATGGTATGTAGCCAACAAATTACAGCTTCCTGACGTGTTCTCTGCTCGGATCGCGATACGCGCTGCCCGGATACCACAGTGTGGAAAAGGTTGCCAATATACATTGGTCCCAAGAGAATCTCTTCCCCCACCGAAAAACCCGCCCACGGCGCGGGCACCGGCATGGAAGGCCCGTTCATGGAAGCGGCGACGAAAGGATCTGGCAGCGCGCGAAACCTGATCCGATCGCGCGCGCTTGACCACGGTCAATTATTCAAACGAATCTTTTAGTAATTCCGATGAACACCGAGGCTCCCGCCGCCGATCGGCTGAAGGCGGCTTGACAGCGCGCGCGACGCCGTATTACCTGACAAATATCCAGTATCAAGGAACACGGTTGAATTCCGTGGCGGACCCGCCGCTGTAATCGGGGACATCGGCTACACGGCGAAAGCCAGCCACTGGCGGGGCCCACCCCACCGGGAAGGCGTAGTCCGACGGACGATCCGAGAGCCAGAAGACCTGCTGGATCTGATTCACGAGGGGCGAAATCCGATGGAAAGGGTTTCGGCAAGGCCGCGCGCCTGCCGACGTCCTTCATTGTGCATCGGAGAACGCCATGAAACAGACCCCCGTTCCAAAGCCCGGCACACCGCCGGCCAAGCCGCGGCCGGATGTCATCGCCGTCCGCAAGACCTGTGCCGCCGAAGGCACCGGCCTGTCGCACTATATTCTCATGGATAAGCAGGTGAAACGATGACGGTCCACGCGCATCCGTCGGCGGAGGGAGGGCCCGCGAGGGCCCCTCTTTCCATCCTCCAGCCCTTCGACATCGACCATCCTACCCACATCGCCGTGGTCGAGCCCGACACGGCCTTCTGGGGGCTGGTGCGCAAGGAACGACTGGTCGAGATGCTGGCGGGCGGCGTGCTGCTCGACGCCTATCGCGCCGAAGCCGCCGGCTTCGCCCGCGAGATGGCTATGCTGCGGTTCCACCTGAAGCCGACGGCGGTTTATTTCAACCCGACCGAACGCTGCAACCTCAATTGCTCCTATTGCTATATCCCCGAACGGATGCGGCGCGGCGGCGGCCATATGGACAAGGCCACGGTGCTCGACGCGCTGGATCGTCTGCTGGGTTACTTCCGCGGCCATATGCCGCCGGAGCGTTTGCCGCAGGTCATCTTTCACGGCGCCGAGCCTCTGCTGAACCGCCAGGCGATCTTCGCCGGAATCGAAGCCTACGCCGGCCGTTTCCGTTTCGGCGTGCAAACCAACGCCACCCTGCTCGACGACGAAGCGATCGGCTTCCTCGCCGGCCACGGCGTCGGCATCGGCCTGTCGCTCGATGGCCCAACCCCCGCCGTCGCCGACCGGACACGCCGGCGCTGGAACGGCGACGGGGTATTCGACCGCGTCGTCGCCGCGATTGAACGGCTCGACGGGTATCCGGGGTATAACGTCATCTGCACGATGACGACGGAAAACCTGCCGCACCTGACGGAGATGGTGGAATTCCTCCATGCCCGCCGCGTGCCCGCCTGCATGCTCAACGTCACCCGCTGCACCCTGTCCGGCGCCCGCGCCGGGCGCGGCGGCGACGACGAAGTATCGCGGGCCTACATCGCCGCCCTGGAACGGACGCACCAACTCTACCGCGAAACCGGCCATAAGCTGGTGGTGGCTAACTTCGCCAACATCCTGATTGCCATTCTGGCGCCGACGGCGCGTCGGCTGATGTGCGACATTTCCCCCTGCGGCGGCGGGCGCAGCTTTTTCGCGCTCGCCGCCAACGGCGACCTCTTTCCTTGCAGCGAGTTCATAGGCTTGCCCGCCTTCAACGGCGGCAATCTTTTCCGCCGGCCGATCGAGGACATCCTGGAAAGCCCCGCCTTTCGCCTCGTCATCGACCGAAAAGTGGAGGACGTGGCGCGTTGCGCCGCCTGTCCCATCCGCCATTTCTGCGGTTCGCCCTGCCCGGCCGAAGCCCATGAAATGAACGGCGGCATGGATCGTCCC
>CAYIQU010000358.1:0-2674 GCA_964365645.1 uncultured Hyphomicrobiales bacterium
TTGCCTTTAAGCCCGAGGCCAGGCAGGGGATCGGGCTGGGCAATGTGGTGGGGATGGTGCGGATCACGGGCACGCTGGCCCAACCGAACGTGGGTGTCGATCCGTTGGAAGCGGTCAAATCCGCGATCGATACCGGCGCGAAAATAGCCACCCTGGGTCTTTCCGAAACGGCGAAGTCCCTGCTCCTGGGGCGCCCGAGCGGCATCGCCTCGCCCTGTCAGGCGGCGCTTGGAAAGCGGGATCAGGTGCAACCGGCCGCGCCGGCGCCCGCTCAGACTCAACCGCGGGCTCAACCTCGTCCCGTGCAACCCGCGCCGGGCAAGAAGAAAGGCGAGGGCATCGAGGACAAAGTGCGGGGAATCGGCGAAGGCATCACCAAAGGCCTTCGGGGAATCCTCGGTCAGTAAGCGAGACGGGAATGCGGACCCTCAAGCGTTTCTACAAGGACGTCGCCGTTCGCCCGGCGGAAGAAGGACACGCGATCGCTCTCGATGGACGCGGGGTAAAAACGCCGCTCAACGTCGCCTTGATCCTTCCGACCCGGGCGTTGGCCGACGCAGTGGCGGCGGAATGGGCGTTGCAAGGGGAAACCCTGTCTCCCGCCGCCATGCCCCTGACCCAACTGGCCAACACCGTCCTGGATCGCGTCCGCCCGGCTCGGGAATCCTTTCGCGCCGCCGTCGCCGCCTTCGGCCGCGGCGATCTCGTTTGCTACCGGGCGGAAGCGCCGGCCGAACTGGTTCGCCGCCAGGAGGAATTCTGGACGCCGCTCATGGATTGGGCGGCGGAACGGTACGGCGCCAAGCTCAAGATTGGGCAGGGCATCATGCCGATCGCGCAGCCGCCCGAAGCCCTGGCCGCGCTGGAACGCGCCGTCGGCGAGCTCGACGATTGGACGCTGGCGGCGGCGGGCGCGGCCGCCGCGGCGGGCGGTTCGCTCGTTCTATCCTTGGCGCTCATGGAAGGCCGCGTCGACGGCGCGCAGGCATCCCGGATCGTCCTTCTTGACGAAATCTGGCAGGCGGACCGGTGGGCACAAGCCTGGGATGAGGCGGCGCGGCAAGACGGCAGCGCGGCGTATATCGCGGCGGCGGCCCGGTTCGCCGAATTGTCGAAGGCCGCCTAGGCGGCCTGCATATTATGAGAGTCGCGCCCTTCCTTGCGGGAATCGACGGTCTTCCTGTCCCGGCGCTCGGGGTGCGGAATCGGCGCTCTTTTCTTCCGCCGGTCGGCACGGCTGCGGTTGGCATGGCCGCCGCGGCGCTCCGTGCTGTTCCAGGCCATGCGGCGGCGGCGGCGATCGGGGCCGAAGTAGTCGCCGAGACGAATGAACAAGCGCGGATTTTCGATCAAGGACCGAATTCGGGCGTAGAGGTGCTGGGCGGTGAAGGGCTTGGCGAGAAATTCATGAATGCCGGCGTCGCGGGCGGCGCAGACGTGGGGCATGTCGCAGAACGCGGTCACCGTCACCATCGGCACATAGAAATCGCGGCTGCGCGGATCGCGGCGAACCCGATCGACGAGCTCCAGCGCGTTCAACGCGGGCGACCAGTCGGTGACGATCAGATCGGCGCCATTTTCGCAGAAAACCTTGAAGGCTTCGTCCATGTTCGGCGCCGCGTCGACCTTGCCGACGCCGAATTGACGCAGAATATCGCACATCAATTTCCGCAAGTGCTGGTGGGATTCGACCACCAGGACCGAGACCGCGCTGATATCGTAATTCACGTCTGGTTCCCCGCTGCTCAATTCACGTCTTGGAACGATACCCCACGCGCCTGACACCGCAATGACCGGTGCGCGAGCGGGTGATGTCCCTCGTTTTTTGTCTTTTTTGGGCCTGGGCCGCCTTCTAACGGGGCGGGATTTTGCCACGAGGCCACGAATTGGAACGGGTTGATAGCAGGGTTTCTGTAGTATGGGAATATCCAAATTAGGGGAATTCACCCCGCCCTAACGGGTAGGTATCGGCCGGGCTTTCACGGGAACTCGGCTCCTCTGGCCGTACCCCTTTCTGGCCGGTATTCTGCGCGGATATAAGGGATTTTCCGCAGGGGGGCTTTCCCCCTGGCGAAGGGTCCGGCGCACGAGGACCCGAAAAGGGGCAGGAATTCCATGCACGACATCATTCGTCAGCTCGAACAGAAGCGCGAGCTCGCCCGCTTGGGCGGCGGCGAGCGGCGAATCGAGAACCAGCACGCCAAGGGCAAGCTGACCGCCCGGGAGCGGATCGGCGCCCTGCTCGATCCCGGTTCCTTCGAGGAATGGGACATGTTCGTCGAGCATCGCTGCACCGATTTCGGCATGTCCGACCAGACGATCCCCGGGGATGGCGTGGTCACCGGCTACGGCACCGTCAACGGCCGGCTGGTGTTCGTCTTCAGCCAGGACTTCACGGTGTTCGGCGGCTCGCTGTCCGAATCCCACGCCGAGAAAATCTGCAAGATCATGGATCAGGCGATGAAGGTGGGCGCGCCGGTCATCGGCCTCAACGATTCGGGCGGCGCCCGCATCCAGGAAGGCGTCGCCTCGCTGGCCGGATACGCCGAGGTGTTTCAGCGCAACGTGCTCGCCTCGGGCGTGGTGCCGCAAATTTCCGTCATCATGGGGCCGTGCGCCGGGGGCGCGGTCTATTAGCCGGCCATTACCGACTTCATTTTAATGGGCCGCGCCC
>CAYIQU010000359.1:0-2668 GCA_964365645.1 uncultured Hyphomicrobiales bacterium
CGAAGCACGCGGCGGTCGCGGTGACCTCGGGGTTGCTGGAGATCATGAGCGAGGAGGAGATCGAAGGGGTCCTCGCGCATGAGCTCAGCCACGTGAAAAACCGAGACACGCTCGTGATGTCGGTTGCGGCGGCGGTATTTTGGCCGGCGGCTTTGTCGGCGCCGGGGTGCGCCTGCGGGTGGGCGGCGCCGGACTTGGCGAACGCGTTCTTGAAGGCGGTGCGGTCCTCGGCCTTCTCGAAGGCGATGACCAGGTTCTTGTGCGAAAGATCGGGCGCGATTTCGTCGAGCCGGACGTGCCAGCGGCCGGCGCAATACGCCGCCAGCCAGCTTTCGATGCGCTCGACCGGGCGCGCGGTGCGCAGGCCGACCAGGAAGGGATATTTGATCATTCTCGAACAAACTCCGGGTTCGACGGAACGTCCCGCGCCGCCGTGACGGGCGCGCGGGCCTTGCCGGGGTGTATCCGGAAAGTGCTAAGGATTCGTGAACAGGCGGCGGGCGCGGCCGGGCAACGGTCGGCGCGGGAAGAGCCTCAGCCGCCTTCCCAATCCCAGGCGACCTTGGCTTCTTGGAACATGACCTTGGCGATGCGGGCGGTCTCGCCCCAGCGCTCATGGGCGAAATCGGGGGGCGACGAGACGACGCGGACGATGCCCGCCTGGATGATCAGGGCGGCGCAGCGCGCGCACGGCGGCAGCGGCGTGACGTAGAGCGTGCAGCCCTCGGCGTGCTGGCCGGCGAACATCAGGGCGTTCTGCTCGGCGTGCACGATCATCTCGTACTTGGTGGCGCGGTCGAACAGGCGCTCGGGCGCGTCCTCGACCCCGGCGGGAAAGCCGTTGAAGCCGGTCGAGACGATGCGCCGCGATTTGCTGTGGGTCACGACCGCGCCGACCTGGGTCGAAGGGTCCTTCGACCACTTCGCGATGAAGTCGGCGAGCGACAGGAATCGCCGGTCCCAGTGATCGAGCGTGCTCATCGGGCGAAAGATTAGTGCATTCGCCGGATGGAGGGAAGGACGTCGCCGGCGCGGATGGCTTCGGGCTCGTTGTCCACGTACAGGCCGAGATCCGAGGGGTCGGTCCCGATGTGGTCGCAGAGCATGACGATCTCGATCTGGTCGGCGAGGCTGGTGGCGTCGTTCATCTCGCTGACGGCCAGGCACAGCCGGACCAGAAGCCGGGCCGTGTCGGGATCGCGGGCGACGTCATGGATCGCGGTCATCGCCCGGGCGCGGCCCTCGCGGGGGTGTTCGAGGATTTCCTCGGCGTACTCGTTGAAAATCTCGACTCCTTCGTGCGGATCGAAAATCTTGAGGGCATCGAGGGTTTCCAGGATCTGGTCGATGCGGGTGCGATGGGCGAAGGTGACGATGCCCCGCGCGGTCGCGACCAGCGCGCAGGCGGCCATCGCCGCCTCGAGGAAGGGCCGGTTATGGTGGCGCTCCACCTCATGGCGGTAGAGCGGGGCGAGCTCGTCGATGAAGCCGGGCATGACGCCTTATCCCCGTTGTTGGGGATAGGCTAGCCCTAAGCCGAAGTCCGTTCCAGCGCCGCGATGAAAAAACCGTCGGTGCCGTCGGCGGCGGGGGAGAGACGCAAGAACTGGTCCCCATCCGAGGGCTTCCCCCCCAAGATTTCGTTTCGGACTTGCCCGACCGGAACGATACGGAAATTTTCGGTCGCGGCGGCGAAGGCGGCGACGGGGATTTCGTTTTCCTCAGGGAAAATCGAACAGGTGACGTAGACCAGCCGGCCGCCGGGCCGGACCAGGGCGGCGGCGGCGTCCAGAATTCGGCGCTGGCGGGCGCGAAGGTCGGCCAGGGTTTCCGGCGTCAGCCGCCATTTGGCGAGCGGATCGCGCCGCCACGCGCCCGAGCC
Organism: uncultured Hyphomicrobiales bacterium; assembly: GCA_964365645.1. GTDB lineage: Bacteria > Pseudomonadota > Alphaproteobacteria > Rhodospirillales > 2-12-FULL-67-15 > 2-12-FULL-67-15. The sequence continues at coordinate 1,883 of CAYIQU010000359.1, forward strand.
CGAACAGGGCACGTCGAGCAACACCCGGTCGGCGCCGCGCGGATCGGCCAGCGCCGGGGCCGCGTCGTCGGCGAGAACGACGCGCTCGACGCCATCGGCGCCGGCGCGGGCCAGGCGCGGGATCATGCGCCCCAGGCGCTCGAGCGAGGAGTCGCACGCGATCAGGCGGCCGCGGAGGCGGCCCCCTTCGCTCATGGCGGCGGCGAGAGCCAGCGTCTTGCCGCCGGCGCCGGCGCAGTAGTCCACCACCGTCATGCCCGGCCGCGCGCCGACCAGCAGCGCGGCCAGTTGCGAGCCCTCGTCTTGAATCTCGACCAGGCCTTCCTTGAAGGCGCGCGCGTGGCCGACGCGCGCGGCCCCCGCGACCCGCAGGCCCCAGGGCGAAAGCGGCGTCGGTTCGGCGTCGATCCCCTCGGCGGCGAGCGCGGCCCGCGCGTCGTCGCGCGTCGCCTTGATCGTGTTGACGCGAAGATCGAGGGGCGCGGGACGATTGAGCGCCTCCATTTCGGCGGCGAGCCGGTCGCCGAACGCCGCCCGCAACGATCCGTCCAGCCAGGCGGGATATTCGAGCCGGACGGCGTCGGGCATGGCGGGATCATCAAGGACGCGGCCCGCCAGCGCGGCGGCGACGCGGCGCTCGTGTTCCGAAAACGCCTCGGGCGCGTGGGTCGAGGAGCCGAACAAAGCCTCCGCTTGGGCCGCGTCCGACCCGTCGCCCGCGACGAGGTCGGCCAGCGCCAGCGCGCGCGGCGAGGACGCGTCTTCATGCCCGGCGCGGGCGAGATG
>CAYIQU010000360.1:0-2665 GCA_964365645.1 uncultured Hyphomicrobiales bacterium
CGCGTCGCGATACCGAGATCGCGCGCGATGGCGAGCGCGGTCGCGGGATGATCGCCGGTGACCATCAGCACCTCGATGCCGGCGCCGCGGCAGCGGCGCACGGCCTCGGCCGCCTCGGGACGCAACGGATCGATCAACCCGACGAAGCCCAGGAAATCGAGGGCGCCGAGGCTTTCCTCGCCCGCGCCGGCGGCGAGGCCTTCGCGCCCCGCCACCGCCAGCACGCGGAATCCGCGCTGGGCGAGCGCGTCGGCGCGGGCCAGCGCAAGGGCGTGGTCGATGCCCCCGTCCGCGATGGAGCGGCACATGGGGATCACGGCTTCGGCCGCGCCCTTGACCGAAAGGGCGACGGTGCCGTCGGCGGCGCGGTTGAAGCTGGCGGCGAAGCGGCGCGCGGGCTCGAAGGGAATGAAGCGGGTCTCGGGCGCGGCGGCGATCAGCGATTCGCGCCACAGGCCCGTTTTCGCCGCCAGCACCAGGAAGGCGACGTCGACCGTGTCGCCGAAGCGGTGCGTGCCGTCCGCCTCGCGGCGGAACGCGGCTTCGTTGCACAGCGCGCCGGCGCGCGCCAGGCGCCGCACGGCGGCGTCGGTGGCCTCGTCTGGCGCGCCGCCCTCGACGCTGAATCCGCCTTCGGGAACATAGCCCTCGCCGCCGACCGCGATTTCGCGCCCGTCGGGAAGGACCAGGCGCTTCACGGTCATTTCGTTGACCGTCAGCGTTCCGGTCTTGTCGCTGGCGATCGCCGTGCATTCGCCCAGGCCCTCGACGGCGGGCAGCGAGCGGGCGATGACGTTGCGGGCCGCCATGCGCCGCGACGCGCCCGAGAGCGCGATGGTGATGGCGACCGGCAGGCCCTCGGGGATCGCGGAGACCGCCAGCGCGACGGCGGCGAAGAAAATCTGGCGCAGCTCCAGGCCCTGCTGGAACTGGAAAACCGCCAGCAGCGCGATGGCGGCGACGATGACGATGCCGATCGCGCGGGTGAATTTTTCCAGCCGGACGATGATCGGCGCCGAGGGCATGGCGACGCCGGCCAGCGCCTGGGCGATGCGGCCGACCTCGGTGTGCACGCCGGTCTGGGCGATCACCGCCTCGGCCCGGCCGTTGACCACGGTGGTCCCGGCGAACAGCATGTTGACGCGATCGGCGACGCCGGTCTCGGGCGCCAGCACCGCGCCGGCGTCCTTCTCGACCGGCGCCGATTCCCCGGTCAGCAGCGATTCGTCGACCCGCAGTTCCTGTTCGCGCAACAGCCGCGCGTCGGCGGGCGCCTGCATTCCCGATTCCAGCAGCACCACGTCGCCCGGCACCAGGTCGACGCCGTCGATGCGCTCGGTGCGGCCGTCGCGGCGCACCGTCGTCCAGACGCGGATCATGGCATCCAGCGCGCCGGCCGTGTCGGCGGCCTTGCGTTCCTGGACGACGCCGATCACCGCGTTGAACTGCAAGATCAGGAAAATGAACAGCGCGTCGACCCATTCGCCGATGACGACGGAAACGGCCGCCGCCGCCAGCAGCAGGTAGATGAGCGGGTTTTCGAACTGGCGCAGGTAGATCCGCCACAAGGGCGTGGGCGGCGCCTTGGGCAGCACGTTGAGGCCGAAGCGGGCGCGGCGCGTCGTGACTTCGGCCGCGCTCAAGCCCGTGGCCGCGCATTCCAGCGCCGCCAGCGCGCCTTCAGGCGTTTCCGCGTGCCAGAGATGGAACGGGACTGGATCGGCCGTCATGGCGCCCCTCCTCGCGGTTCAGGGAAGCACGAGAACGGCGCGGAAGTCGTTGACGTTGGTCAAGGTCGGGCCCGTGACGATGAGATCGCCCAGCGCGGAAAAGACCCCGTAGGCGTCGTTGTCGGCGAGCCGCGCCTTAGGCTCGATCCCTAAGGCGGCGGCGCGGGCCAGCGTGTCGGGACCGATCAGGGCGCCGGCGTTGTCCTCGCTGCCGTCGATGCCGTCGGTGTCGCAGGCGACGGCGTGGATGCCCGCCTCGCCCGCCAGCGCCACGGCCAGCGCCAGCAGGAACTCGGCGTTGCGCCCGCCCCGCCCCGAACCGCGCACGGTGACGGTGGTCTCGCCGCCCGAGAGCAGCACCACGGGCGCGGGCGCAGGGCAGCCGTGGCGGCGCGTGGCGCGCGCGATGCCGGCCATGACGGTCGCCACCTCACGCGCCTCGCCCTCGAGGGCGTCGCCGAGAATAATGGGCGTCACCCCCGCGGCCCGCGCGACGTCGGCCGCGGCCCGAAGGCTGGCGATGGGCGCGGCGACCGTGCGGACCTCGGTATTCGCGAAAACCGCGTCGCCCGGCTTGGGCGTCTCGTCGCGCGCTTCGGCCAGGCGGCGGCGCACCGCGTCCGGAACGTCGATGCCGTATTTTTCGATCACCGCGCGGGCCTCGGCGTATGTGCTGGGATCGGGCACGGTCGGACCCGAGGCGATCACCGCCGGATCGTCGCCCGGCACGTCCGAGATCAGCAGCGAGACGACGCGCGCCGGGGCGGCCGCCGCCGCCAGGCGCCCGCCCTTGATGGCGGAGAGGTGCTTGCGCACGCAGTTCATTTCGGAAATGGTCGCGCCGGATTTCAGCAGCGCGCGGTTGACGGCTTGCTTGTCTTCCAGCGTCACGCCCTCGGCCGGCAGCGCGAGCAGCGCCGAGCCGCCGCCCGAGA
>CAYIQU010000361.1:0-2660 GCA_964365645.1 uncultured Hyphomicrobiales bacterium
GCAGACGGCGCCCATGGTCGAGGCCAGCCCGTCGATGCCGTCCATGAAGTTGAACAGGTTGACGAACCACAACCAGAGAAATCCCGCCAGCGCCAGATCGAACTCCATCGGCAACAGGCCGCCGAAAAAGGGTCCGCCCGCCGGCATGGAATAAAGGGCGAAGGCGATGGCGGCGGCGTGGGCCAAAAGGCGGACGGCGACGGGAAGCCCGCGCCGGTCGTCGATCCAGGACAACACGCCCAAGCCGACGGCGAGGCCGGCGACGATCATGGATTCGGGCGGCGCGCCGGTCGCCTTGAGGCCGACGCCGGCGACGGCCGCGGCGAGGATCGGCGTCAGCGCCACGCCGGCGCCGCGCGGCACGTAGCCCGTATGACTGGAGCGTTCGTTGGGCACGTCGAAAAACGCCGCCCAGCTCAGCAGCATGAAAGCCAGCCCCGTCCCGGCGAATCCGGCGACGTAGGCCATGACGAAAATGGCGACGTGGGTAGTCCAGTCCATGACGGGCAGTTTAGAGCGGTTTGCGGCGGGCGATAAAACGAAAAGCGCCCCGCGAGGGGGCGCCGGTCCGGAAAGACGGTGGAGTGCCGGAGGGTCTTAAGCCGCGCGCCGCCAGGCGTCCAGCACCAGCAGCGACCAGACCTTCAAGGCGACGTCGCGCCGGCCGTCCCGGTGCTGGGCGAGCAGTTCGGCGACCGGTTCCCAGGCGAGTCCCATGGCCGCCGTTCCCGCCGGGGTCAGGCGCTCGGCGACCAGGTCCTTGAGCGCGCCTTTCAGCCAGACGCCCATGGGCGGGTTGAACCCGATCTTCGGCCTGCGCGTCACGGCGGTGGGCAACAGCCGGCGCGCTATCGCTTTCAGCACGGTCTTCGGCCCGTCGGCCATGCGCGTTTCGGGCGCGAGCGCGGCCATCGCCTCGACGACGCGGTGATCGAGCAAAGGCAGGCGCAACTCCAGCGAATGGCGCATGCTCATGGCGTCGCCGTAGGCGAGCAGATTGCCGGGCAGGAACGACAGCACGTCGGTTTGCTGCATCGAATCGAGAACGTCCGTGCCCGGCAGGGTTCCGTAAAGCCGCGCGATGGGGCTGTCGGGCGCGGCGGCGAGGCCGAGCAGGCGGCGGCGCTCGTCGGGCGTGAAGTATTCGACCCAGCCGGCGTACATGGCGGCGTCGGGCCGGTTCGCGCCGGTCAGGAACTCGCGCGCCCGGCGCAGGCCGTGCCAGCCGCGACTGCTTTCCGGAATGCGCTCGGCCAGCGGCGCGACGACGCCCTCGCGCAGCCAGGAGGGCAGCCGGCGCCAGTGGCGCGCCCACAGGCCGCCCCGGTAGCGGGGATAGCCGGCGAAAATCTCGTCGCCGCCGTCGCCGACCAGCGCGACGGTGACGTGCGCGCGGGCCGCGCGGGACAGTTCCGAGACCAGCAGCGCGGTCGGGTTGCCGAAGGGCTCGCCGAAGAACGCCGCCTGCGGTTCGGCGGACATGGCGGCGGCGGGATCGGCGGGCAGTTCGGTGTGCCGGCTGCCGATGTGGGCGGCGATGCGGGCGGCGGCCGCGCGCTCGTCGTAGGCGGCTTCGGCGAAGGTCATGGTGAAGGTCTTGATCGGCGGCGCGCCCAGGCGGCGCGCTTCCTCGGCCATCAGGGCGGCGATGATCGAGCTGTCGAGTCCGCCCGAGAGAAAGCAGCCGATGGGAACGTCGGCGATCATGCAGCCCGACACCGCCTGGCGCAGCAACGGGAGGATTTCCTCGGCCGCCTCGTCGGCATCGGCGACGCCGCCGGACCGGCCGTCGGCGAAGCGCGGACGCCAGTAGGAGGCGATCTCGCCGTGCCCGTCCCGCCAGCGCAGGAAACAGCCCGGCGGCAATTTGCGGATGCCGCGATGGATGGTGCGCGGCGCCGGCACGTAAAGGCACGCCAGGTATTCGGACAGGGCCTCGGCGTCGATGGCGAAGTCGATGCCGGGGTGCTCCTTCAAGGCGCGGATTTCGGAAGCGAAAGCGACGCCGCCGTCGGCGAGCGGCGCGTAGACCAAGGGCTTGATGCCGAGCCGGTCGCGGGCGAGCAGAAGCTCCTTCTTGTCCTTGTCCCACAGGGCGAAGGCGAACATGCCGGCGACACGGGCCAACCCGCCCGCGCCCTCGCGGCGCAGGAGCGCGAGCAGGACCTCGGTATCGCCGTCGCCGCGGAAGCGCTCGCCGGCCGCTTCCAGTTCGGCGCGCAGCGCGCGGAAATTGTAGATCTCGCCGTTGAAGGCGATGACGTGGCGGCCGTCGGCGGAAACCATCGGTTGGGCGGCGGCCGGCGACAAATCGATGATCGCCAGCCGGGCGTGGGCCAGGCCGAAGCCGTTGGCCGGATCGCGCCACTCGCCGTCGCCGTCGGGTCCGCGATGGCGCAGCCGCCTTCGCGCGCGGGCGAGGAAGCCCTCGGGCAGGGACGTGGAACCGGCGAGGCCGCACATGGGATCAGATCATCCGGGCATAGAAAACGTGGGGTTCACGCGGGAGCCTTCGTCTTGAGCGCGCGCTCGGCGCGGGCCAGAACCTTCGTCACCGCGACGCCGAGCGCCAGCGACGCGGCATCCGTCCGATGCTCGCGGATCAACCCGGAGAAAGTCCGCAAGGCCACGGTGAGCGGCAAGTCCGTTCCCGTCGCGAT
>CAYIQU010000362.1:0-2645 GCA_964365645.1 uncultured Hyphomicrobiales bacterium
GTCCTCAATTATTTGATACCGTCAAGCTGGCGATTAGCGATGTGAACGCGCATGTGCGCGACTCGGCGCTGCGATGCCTGGCAGACTGGCCTTACGCCAGCCCCGCCCTGTTGCTCCTGGAAATCATCCAGCGGGATCCGGCGCACCGCGAAATGGCCCTGCGGGGCGGGTCCCGGATGGCCGCCAACGTGGCGGCGGGCCGCGACCCCACGAAGCTGGATTTTCTCGCCTGGTTTTCGCAGGCCAACCAGGCCGTGCGCACCAAAGAGGAGAAGTTGATTATCGTGTCGGGATTGGGGAGCGTGAAACAGATCGAGGGATTACAGATGTTGCAGCCCTATCTCGACGACCCGAGTGTACAGACCGAGGCGGCCCTGGCGGTGGTTGAGATCGCCCCGGCACTGGCGGCGACGAAACATGCGGCTCTGGTCAAGGGAGAGTTGGAGAAGATTGCGGCGGCGACGAAGGATGCAGACGTCCGCCGGCAAGCGGGCAAGGCCGCGAAGAGCATCCAGCCCAAGAAAAAGAAGTGAACTACTCCACTACCACGGTCGCATCCTCGACGATCAAACCGTATTTGTAACCGCCGCCAAAATCGCGATCGGTGGCGAGCCGTCCGCTGATCAGCACCAGATCGCCCACTTTGGCACTGGCCAGTGTGGTCACGGTCAGGTCGTTCGTGCCCTCGCCACCGGAGCCATCGCGAACATGGAGCCAGTTTTTGCCCAGGATCATCGCGTTGAACTTCACGACCCGACCGCGCACCGAGATGGGTTTCCCGACAAACTTCGTCTTGCCGGCGTGGATTGCCGCGACCGTCTGGCCCTGGGGGGCCCGTTTGATGCCGGAAAGATCCGGCGCGGCCGGGCCCGGCGCGCGGGCGGTCGTCGCGTGGTCCTTGGGCAACTCCGCCGCCGCGCCAACCGGCTCCGAACGCGCGCCGTTCACCCTGACGTTGCCGCTGAAATAAACGACATCGAAGGTGCGGTTTAGTGTTTTGCTGTGGTAATTGGCCATCGGCATGGCCTCGCCCAAGGTGACCGCATCGCCCGCCTTGACCACAAACTGCGGCGCCGCCGCCCACACCTTCTTCGCGCCCGTGTCGATGAGCACGTAGGTGTAGCTCGCGGCATTCATCGTCTCGACCACCTTGCCGGCCAAACCGTCGGCTTGGGCCGGCGACGACGCGGCGGTTTTACCGCTGGGACTGGCCGCGATGCCACGCAGGCAGACCAGCGCCAAAATCAAACCGACCGTCATATTGAGTTTCTTCATGCTGGAGTAGGCAGTACGAACTTCCCGCAAACTTCAAGATTCTCCGCGCACGCCGCGTTCGATCGGGTGCATCTCCGAGTTGACGCCGGCAAAGTGGCATGGGCATCTTGCCCATGTTGAATGGAGCCCCGCGAGCCCATGGGGCGAGACGCCATACCTTTCTACACAACTTTCGTAATTTGGCGCTGGACACGTTGGCGGACATCGTCAAGACGTGAGGCGTGATGGCGGAACGACCGCAGACTGGCACACCCATTCCCACGCGATTGCTTGGGCGAGTGTTCGGCGCCGAACCACTCGCCGTCGTGTGCGAACAGGTGCGCCAGGCCCAGCCGGCGAGTCGCGCCGAGGTGGCCCGGCGGGTCTGCGTCGCCCTGCAGTGGTGCTCGCCGGGCGGAGGGTATGCGCTCATGAGTGCGCGGGTGGCGCTGTTGCGTCTGCACCGACTCGGGCTCATCACGCTGCCGGCACCGCGAAGCCGGCGCAACAACGAGAACCGCCGCCTGGGCCCCGCTTCCCCCGTGGCGCCACCGCCCCCGGTTTTGTCCGGCCGAGTGGACGAGCTCGGCGCGCTGCGCCTGCACCCGGTCGGGAGCGACGAGGACGCCCGGCAGTATCGCCAGCTGCTCCAGCAGTATCATTATCTGGGCTACAGCGCGACGGCCGGGGCGCAGCTGCGCTACCTGATCGTCGCGACGGAGGGGGTGCTCGGCGCGACCGGTTTCGGCGCGGCGGCTTGGAAGGTGGGCGCCCGTGATGCTTGGATCGGCTGGGATCAAGCGCAGCGGAGCCGCCGACTCCACCTGGTCATCAACCACACTCGCTTTCTGATTCTGCCGTGGGTGCGGGTGCAAAACCTCGGTTCCAAGGTGCTCGCGCTGGCCGCCCAACGGGTCGGCGCCGATTTCCGGGCGCACTATGGCTACGCCCCCGTGCTCCTCGAAAGTTTCGTCGAGCACCCGCGCTTCACCGGCGGAGTCTACCGGGCGGCCAACTGGCAGTGCGTCGGTCACACGCGGGGCCGCGGTCGCAACAGCCGGCGGCACGCCGCGACGCTGCCGGTGAAGGCCGTCTGGCTGTATCCACTCCAGCCGGACTGCCGCGCCGTGCTGGCCGGGGCCCCATGAACGACTGGATCGAGGAGGAATTTGGCGCCGTGCAGCTCGGGGACGAGCGCTTGAACGAGCGCCTGCGCGGGTTGCTCCGCCGCAAGTGGCAACATCCCCAACGCAGCGTCAGTGCCGCCTGCCAGGGCCGCGCGGAAATCGAGGCAGCCAGCCGTTTCTTCGCTAACGCGAAGACCGCCCCGGACAAAATCTTCGCCACCCATCGCGCGGCGTATGAACCCGATCGATCCACCTTTGTCGGAT
>CAYIQU010000363.1:0-2644 GCA_964365645.1 uncultured Hyphomicrobiales bacterium
ATGGCCCATCCGATCGCCTGTCGCGATTCGGCGCCGGCGCCGACCGCGATCGCCAGCGGCACCGCGCCCAGCACCATCGCGCCGGTGGTCATCAGGATCGGCCGCAGGCGCAAGGTCGCCGCCTCGATCGCCGCGGCGGCCGTATCGATGCCGCGCTCCCGGATCTGGTTGGCGAATTCCACGATCAGAATGCCATGCTTGGTGATCAGCCCGATCAGCGTCACCAGCCCGACCTGGCTGTAGATGTTCAACGTCCCGCCGGTCAGCCATAGCGCAAGCAGGGCGCCGGCCATCGAGAACGGCACCGTCAGCATGATGATCAGCGGGTCGGTGAAGCTCTCGAATTGGGCCGCCAGGACGAGATAGATGAACGCCAAGGCCAACGCGAAGGTCAACGCCAAACCGGCGCTCGATTCCTTGAACTCGCGCGATTGGCCGGCGTAATCGACCCGCGCCGTCAGCGGCAGGGCTTCCTCGGCCGCCTTCTCGAGAAAGGCGAGCGCGTCGCCCAGCGCGTAGCCCGGCGCGAGAGTCGCCGACAGGGTCGCCGAACGGAGCTGGTTGAAGTGGTTCAGCGACTGGGGCGCGACCCGCTCCTCCAATTTCACCAAGCCGGAAAGCGGCACCATCTCGCCCGAGCGGGCGCGGACGTGGATGCGGGCAAGGTCGTCGGGATTGCGGCGGTCGAGATCGGCAACCTGGACGACGACGTCGTACTGCTTGCCTTCGCGCTTGAAGCGCGTCACCTGCCGCCCGCCCAGCATGGTTTCGAGCGTGCGGCCCAGGTTTTCCACGTCGACGCCGATGTCGGCGGCCTTTTCGCGGTCCACCTCAATGCGGATTTGCGGCGTGTTCAGCTTGAGATCGCTCTCGATGCTGACCATGCCGGGGAACGTCCGCGCACGCGCCAGCAGCGCGTCCATCATCTCCGCCAGTTCGTCGTAGGGCCTGGAGGTGAGCACCACGAACTCGACCGGCTTGGAGCGGACCGACTGGCCGAGCGGCGGCGGGTGGACGGGAAAAGCCAGCACGCCGGGAATGGCGAACATGGCGGGCGCGACTGAACGGGCGATGTCCTGCTGGTTGCGCTTGCGGTCGTTCCAGTTCACGAAACGGACGAAGCCGATGCCCTGCGACACCGTTGGCACGCCGGCGACGACGAAGTAGCGGTTGATTTCGGGAACGTTGCGGAAAATCTCCTCCAGCATCCGGGTGTAAGTCTCGGTATAGCCGATGGTCGAGCCTTCGGGCGCGACGACGATGGCGACGAAGCCGCCTTGATCCTCGAACGGCGCCAATTCCGAGCGAAGCGCCTTGTAGAACACGCCGCCGCTGATCGCCGCCGCCGCCCCGATCCCGAGCACCAGGAGGCGCCGTTCCAGCGCGAAGGCGAGCGATCGGCGGTACGCCGCCGTCAACCGCTCCAGCGCCCCGCCGATGGCGGCGGAAAAGGCGTTCTCGCGCGCCTCGTGGCGCAGCATCCGCGAGCACATCATGGGCGAAAGGGTCAGCGCGACGAAGCCCGACACCAGCACCGCGCCGGCCAGGGCCCAGGCGAATTCGGTGAACAACCGCCCGGTGGCGCCTTCCATCAGCCCGATCGGGATGTAGACGGCGGCCAGCGTCAAGGTCATCGCCACCACGGCGAAGCCGATTTCCTTCGCGCCCTTGAGTCCGGCCTCGAGCGGGGCAAGCCCCTCCTCGATGTGCCGGTGGATGTTTTCCAGCATGACGATGGCGTCATCCACCACCAGGCCGACGCCCAGCACCATCGCCAGCAAGGTGAGCGTATTGATGGAGAAGCCGAGCGCGTACATCATCGCCGCCGCGCCCAGCAGCGACACCGGGATGGTTACCAGCGGAATCAGGGTCGCGCGGAACGAGCGCAGGAACAGGAAGATGATGGCGACGACGAGCGCCACCGCCTCGGCGACCGTCCACTGGACGTTCTTGATGGACGCGTCGATGAACAGCGACTTGTCGTAGGCGATCTCGACCTTCATGCCGTCCGGCAATCCGGCCAGCACCCTGGGCATTTCCCGGGCGACCGCCTTCGAGACCTCGAGCGGATTGGCCGTCGCCTGCTTGACGACGCCGAGCGCGATGGTGAGGTTGCCCTTGTAGCGCGCGACCCGACGCTCATCGAGCGGACCCAGCTGGGCCCGGCCAACGTCCTTCAGCCGCACCAGGTAACCCCGGTCGCGCCGGAGAATCAGGTTCTCGAATTCGTCGGGCGTGCGCAGGTCGGTTTCGGACAGCACCGTGAACTCGCGGGCGACGCTTTCGATGCGCCCCGAGGGGACCTCGACGTTCTGGCGGCGCAGCGCCGCTTCCACATCCTGGGGCGTGACGCCGAACGCGGCCAGCCGTTCGGGATCGAGCCAGATGCGCATGGCGTAGCGCCGCTCGCCGAACAGGCGCACCTCGGCGACGCCGGGCAGCGTTTGCAGCTGGTCCTTGACGTAGCGGTCGGCGTGATCGGTGATGTCGAGCGTCGAGTGCCGGTCGCTGTAGAAAGCCAGATACAGGATCGGCTGGGCGTCCGCCTCCACTTTCTGGATCAAGGGCTCATCGATGTCGGCGGGCAACTTGTTTCGGACCCGGCTGACCCGGTCGCGGACGTCGGCGGCGGCGGAATCCGCCG
>CAYIQU010000364.1:0-2642 GCA_964365645.1 uncultured Hyphomicrobiales bacterium
TTCGACCCGCTTCGGCTCAGGGCCGGTGAAATCGAGAAGAACGACCGGGGGCAGGCCGCGCGTGGACACAAGCTTCTCGTCGCCCTCGCTGTACTTCAGCCGGCGGTCGGGACCGACGTATCCTTCGGCGACGATGAAGGGTTTCGGGTTGACCGCCGCGCGGCGAAGGCGGGCGTAAAGGCTGCCCTGGGAGAAGGGCTTGGGCAGGAATTCGTTGACGCCGGAATTGATCGCCTGGCGGATGTGAGTCTCATCGACGTGGTTGCTGATCATGACGACGGGCATTTGCTGGATGCGCTCGATCTTGCTGCGCCTCAGCCGCCAGGTGAATTCCGCGCCGCTCATCCCCGGCATTTCGAAATCGACGATGACGACGTCGACGCCCTGCTTCTCGACGATGACGAGAGCCTGCGCGGCGTCCTCGGCTTCGGAGACGTTGCGAATACCGAGGACGTGCAGGACGTTCTTGACGGTCGTCCGCGCGAAACGGCTGTCGTCCACGATCAGGTACGACAGGGCGCAGATTTTCTCGAGATCGGGGTCCTTCTTTTCCCCGCCCCGGCTGCCCCAGACCGAGTGTTTCTCGCCTTGGGGTTCTTTTGCGTCCTGATCGAGCGCGGCGACGGTCGCCATGGGGATATCCTTTGCTGTTTTCTTGTCCGTCTTCGGGGACGCGGTGTCCGGCCTTTGTCTCGAAACCGGCTTCGTGTGAAACAGGGTTAACGGAGAAATCCTCGCCGCCCTGTGACCGTCATCACAGGCGAGGGAATTACCTTACAAATTATCCCCTTATTTAGGTCAAAAACCGGGAATACCCGATTCAGTCCCTGGGATGGAAACCGCCGATTCGGACAGGATCGAGAAGCGGGGCTTGGCCGCCCCGGCCTCGGGTTCGCGCAGCTCCGCCCTTTTCGGTTCCGCCCCGGTGCCGTCGAGAAGAACGTCGGGGACCAGTCCGCGCTTGTCGATGCCGTCGCTGGGGCCGGAATCCTTCAGGCGCCGGTCGGGGCCGATATAGGTCGCCGAAACGATGAACGGTTTCGGACTCAGGACCGACCGGCGGATGCGGGCGAACAGATCGGTTCGGGAAAACGGCCGGGGCAGGAATTCGTTGACCCCGGCGTCGATGGCCTTGCGGACGTGGCTTTCGTCGGCGTGCTCGCTGATCATGATCACCGGCGTTTGCTGAAGCCGGGCGTCGCCGTTCCGCCGCAAGCGCCAGGCGAACTCGGCGCCGCTCATGCCCGCCATCTCGTAGCCGACGAGGATCGCGTCGACGGCGTGCTTTTCGACGTGGCCGAGGGCTTCTTCGCCGCTGTCCATCTCGACGATGGCGCGGATGCCCATGCCGTGCAGGGCGTCCTTGATGGTGGAACGAACGTATCGGTTGCCGTCGGCCACCATGTAGGCGAGGCCGACCAGCTTTTCGACGCCCGGGTCCTTGCCCGCCGCGCGGGATCGGCTCCAGAGCGCGCGGTTGTCGTCGGGTTTTCCGGCCGATGGGGTCGCCGCGGGCGTGGTCATGATCGTTCCTCGCGCGAAGAGGATCGGGCAAGACTCAAGCGGGGCCAATGACCGCCGTCACACGCGGGCCGTCGGGCCGTCGGGCCGACGTTGCGACCCGCCCCCGGAAGGGAATCCCCGCCGACGGCCAACCCCTTGAATAAAACCATGTTATTTCGACTTTTTCCCCTGTTCGCATTTGCGGGAAGTTCGGTTGCAACGCCCAAACCCCTGTGGTAGAGAACCCACCGCTTCGGGCCCCCGGAAAACCTCGGTTTTCCGGGCTCCGGGCGCGCCCAAGGCGCAATCGTCGGTCCAATTTTTTCGAGTCTTCTGAGGACAGCCGCGTGTCATCCGGAGCTACAGGGGCGACAGGGCTTGCCGCCCGCTATGCCGCCGCTCTTTTCGATCTGGCGGAGGAAAAAGGCGAACTCGACCAAGTCGCCCAGGACTTGGGCCGCTTGGCCGCGCTCACCCGCGAGAGTTCGGACTTGAGCCGGCTGATCCGCTCGCCGCTGTTCTCGCGCGAAGACCAGGGCGTCGGCCTCCATGCCGTCATGACCGAGGCCAAAATCGGCCCCTTGACCCGCAACTTCATCGGTCTCGCCACGACCAAGCGTCGCCTGGCGCAGCTGCCCGACATGATCGGCGCCTTCCGCGCCCGCCTGGCCGCGCGGTCCGGCGAGGTCACCGCGCACGTCACGTCGGCCAAGCCGCTCAGCAAGGCGCAAACCGACGCGCTCGTCGAATCGCTCAAGAAGGCCCTCGGCGCCAAGATCGCGATCGAGGCTCGTGTCGACCCCAACCTGCTCGGCGGGCTGGTGGTCAAGGTCGGCTCGCGCATGGTGGACGGCTCGCTTCGCTCGCGGCTCAACCGCCTGCGCATAGCCATGAAAGGGACTGGATAATGGATATCCGCGCCGCTGAAATTTCCGCCATCCTCAAGGAGCAGATCGCCAACTTCGGCACCGAGGCCGAGGTCGCCGAGGTCGGGCAAGTCCTGTCCGTCGGCGACGGCATCGCCCGCGTTTACGGTCTCGACAGCGTCCAGGCGGGCGAAATGGTCGAGTTCCCCGGCGGCGTGAAGGGCATGGCGCTGAACCTGGAAGACGACAACGTCGGCGTCGTCATCTTCGGCG
>CAYIQU010000365.1:0-2638 GCA_964365645.1 uncultured Hyphomicrobiales bacterium
GCTTTTCCTACGGCGACTACCTGCGCAGCGGGGCCATGGCCGCGCGTTCGCCGGTCATGCGCGAGGTCGTCGCCCGCGCCCGCAAGGGCGTCCCGGTGCTGGGCATCTGCAACGGCTTCCAGGTGCTGACCGAAACGGAACTCCTGCCCGGCGTGTTGATGCGCAACGCCGGCCTCAAGTTCATCTGCCGCGACGTCTGGCTGAAGGTGGAGAACGCCAAGTCCGCCTTCACCGGCGGCTATGCCCCGAACCAGGTCGTCCGATTCCCCGTCGCCCATCACGACGGCAATTATTTCGCCGACGCCGAGACCCTGAAGAAAATCGAGGGCGAAGGCCGCGTCGCGTTCCGCTATTGCGACGAACAGGGCCGCGTCGCGCCCGAGACCAACTTGAACGGCAGTCTCGACAACATCGCCGGCGTCCTGAACGAAACAAAGACCGTGCTGGGCCTGATGCCGCACCCCGAACGACTCGCCGACCCGCAACTGGGCGGCACCGACGGTCGGGCGCTGTTCGACAACCTGGTCCGCGTTCTCAACTGACGGCCTCGAAAGTCATGACGCACGTTGTACCCCCCACCCCGACCCTCCCCCGCGTCGTGCGGATGCACGCCTAGCGGCGTGACGGGGGAGGGGGATCTTTTTAGAGTTCCCCCTCCCCTCGCGGGAGGGGGTTAGGGGGAGGGGGCGGTTCCAACCGATCGCCATCCGCCCTGATGGAAACCCGAGCCCCGAGACACACCCGTGCTGCTGCCGCTCCACGACGACAACCCCTTGCGCCATATCCGCTTCCAGTACGTGACGGTGGCGATCATCGCGCTGTGCGTCGCCGTGTTCCTCTATCAATCCGCCTTGCCGCCGAAGGCCGAGCGCGTCTTCGTCATGGCCCTTGGCGCGATCCCGGCGGCGGTCTTCGGGTTGGCCGAACGCGCGCCCGAGATCGCCGCGATCCCGGCCCCGCTCACGCTTCTCACCAGCATGTTCGTTCACGGCGGGTTCATGCACCTGGCCGGAAATATGTTGTTCCTCTGGGTGCTGGGCGACAACGTCGAAGACGCCATGGGGCATTCCCGTTTCGTCGCGTTTTATCTTCTGTCGGGGCTGGCGGCGGCCTTGGCCCACGCCGGACTCGATCCCGCCTCGCAGGTCCCTATGATCGGCGCATCGGGCGCCATATCGGGCGTCATCGGGGCGTATCTGATCCTGCACCCCCGCGCGCCGATCAAAACCCTGGTGGTGCGGTTCATCGTCTATCTGCCGGCGTGGATGGTGCTGGGCCTGTGGTTCGGGTTCCAGCTTCTCAACGTGGCGTTGGCGCCCAAGGGCTCAGGGGGAGTCGCCTGGTGGGCGCACATCGGCGGCTTCGCCGCCGGCGCCGTCCTGATCTTTCTTTTCCGCCGCCGCGACACCATCCTGTTCGACCGCGGCTATGTCCGGCACCCCGATAGGGGCGCATCATCCAATGCGCGCGGGGATTCGCCCGCGCGTCCCCGGCGACGGTCCATCATTCCTGATTCGGAGCGATAATGAACAAAAGTCCCATCACCCCCGAGATCGTCGCCCAGCACGGCTTGAGCGCGGATGAATACCGGCGCGTGCTGACGATCCTGGGCCGCGCGCCGAACATCACCGAGCTCGGCATCTTCTCGGTGATGTGGTCGGAGCATTGCTCCTACAAATCCTCGAAGAAGTGGCTGAAGACGCTGCCGACGAAAGCGTCGTGGGTGATCCAGGGCCCGGGCGAGAACGCGGGCGTCATCGACATCGGCGACGGCCAGGCCGCCATCTTCAAGATGGAAAGCCACAATCACCCGTCCTTCATCGAGCCGTACCAGGGCGCGGCGACCGGCGTCGGCGGAATCCTGCGCGACGTCTTCACCATGGGCGCGCGCCCCATCGCCAATCTCAACGCGCTGCGCTTCGGCAGCCCGGACCACCCCAAGACCCGGCACCTGGTCGCGGGCGTGGTCGCCGGCATCGGCGGCTACGGCAACTGCGTCGGCGTGCCGACCGTGGGCGGCGAGTGCAATTTCAACGCCTCCTACGACGGCAACATCCTGGTCAACGCCATGACCGTGGGCCTGGCCGACAAGAACAAGATTTTCTATTCGGCCGCCGCCGGCATCGGCAATTCCATCGTCTACGTCGGCTCCAAGACCGGGCGCGACGGCATCCACGGCGCGACCATGGCGAGCGCCGAGTTCCGCGACGATTCCGAGGAGAAGCGCCCGACCGTGCAGGTCGGCGATCCGTTCACCGAGAAGCTGCTGATCGAGGCGTGCCTCGAATTGATGGCGACCGACGCGATCGTCGCGATCCAGGACATGGGCGCGGCCGGGCTGACCTCGTCGTCGTTCGAAATGGCGTCCAAGGGCGGGCTCGGGGTCGAGCTGAACCTCGACGCCGTGCCCCAGCGCGAGACGGGAATGACTCCTTACGAGATGATGCTCTCGGAAAGCCAGGAGCGGATGCTGATGGTCCTCAAGCCCGGGCGCGAGGACGAAGCCCGCCGGATTTTCGAAAAATGGGAACTCGATTTCGCGGTCATCGGCAGGCTCACCGCGACCGGCCACATGGTGCTCCGCCACAAGGGCGAAACGGTCGCCGACCTGCCCATCGACCCCCTCGCCCAAGCCGCG
>CAYIQU010000366.1:0-2634 GCA_964365645.1 uncultured Hyphomicrobiales bacterium
GCTAGTCGGAAACACGCCGGAGCAGTACCAGGCGATCATCCGCGCCGATGTCGAACGCGAAGCGATTCGGGTTTTCTGATGGCCTCGAAGACGGCCCTGGTTCCGCTGACGGATATTCGCGATGCGATCCGGCGTATCCGCCGCTACACCAAGGGCAAGGATTTGACGGTATTCCGAAGCGACGAGTTGGTGCGCGATGCGGTTGAGCGCTGCATTGAGATTGTCTCGGAAGCCAGCCGGAAGCTGCCATCCGACTTGAAGAAAAAGCACCCGGAAATCCCATGGGACAAGGTTGCAGCGATCGGGAACGTCTTCCGTCACGAATACGATGAAATCAGTCCATCGCTGGTTTGGCAGGTAGTGAAAGACCATCTGCCCGCCTTGGAGCGGGCCGTCAACGTCATGATTCGGGATATTAGGAATCGGCGAAAATGACTGCCTCCTTCGAAAAAGGGTTCCGGCCATGTGGCCCGACCGGCGCCTGACCGATCTTCTTGGGATCGAGCATCCGATCATCCAGGCGCCGATGGCGGGCGCGCAAGACGGCACCCTCGCGGCGGAAGTATCGGCGGCGGGCGGGTTGGGGTCTCTTCCTTGCGCGATGCTGGGCGTCGAGCAAGTCCGCGCCGAGGTCGGTGCCATTCGCGCCCGGACGGACAAGCCGTTCAATCTCAACTTTTTCTGTCACGCGTCGCCGACGCCGGATGCCGCCCGGGACGCGGCGTGGCGTGCCCAGCTTGCGCCTTATTATCGCGACGCGGGCCTCGATCCCGCGCAACCGATTGTCGCGGCTAACCGCGCGCCCTTCGACGCGACGCTGTGCAAGGCGGTTGAGGACTTGCGCCCCCGCGCCGTGAGTTTTCATTTCGGGTTGCCGTCGGCGGAACTCGTGGAGCGCGTGAGGCGGGCGGGGTGCGTGATTTTAAGTTCGGCGACGACGGTGGCGGAAGCCGCCTGGCTCGAGGAGCGCGGCGTCGATGCCATCATCGCGCAAGGCGCCGAGGCCGGCGGCCATCGCGGCATGTTCCTGACCCAGGACATGGCTGCCCAGGTCGGCACGTTCGCCCTGGTCCCGCAGATCGTCGACAGGGTCAAGGTGCCGGTGATCGCGGCGGGCGGGATCGCCGACGGGCGCGGGATCGCCGCGGCCATGATGTTGGGCGCGGCGGGCGCGCAAGTCGGAACGGCGTATTTGTTTTGTCCCGAGGCCCGGATTTCGGCGCCTTATCGCGCGGCGCTGCAATCGGCCCGCGACGACGGCACCGCGCTGACCAATCTGATGACCGGTCGCCCGGCGCGCGGGCTTTACAACCGCTTGATGGTCGAGATCGGGCCGGTGTCCGCCGCCGCGCCCGAATTTCCGTTGGCCGCCGGCGCCATCGCCCCTTTGCGGGCGGCGGCGGAAAAGCGGGGGTCAGGCGATTTTTCCCCGCTGTGGTCGGGGCAGGCGGCGGCGCTGGGACGCGCCATGCCGGCCGGCGCGTTGACGGCGAAACTGGCGGCGGCGGCGCGGGCGCTGCTCAGCCGGTCGACGCCAGCCTGACGAATTCCTCGATCGAGAGCGTTTCCGCGCGACGGGTGCCGGCGATGCCGCGCGTTTCGGGATCGAGCGCGATGGATTTCAGCGACTGGCGCAGCATTTTGCGCCGCTGGCCGAAGGCCGCGGCGACGACGCGCTCCATCCTGTCCCAGGAAACCGTCGCGCCGCCGAGCGGTTCCGGGCGCGGGACCAGGGTGACGACCGCCGAGGTAACCTTGGGCGGCGGGGTGAAGGCCTGGGGCGAAATATCGAACTCGCGCGAGGTCTCGCACAGCCATTGGGTCATCACCGAAAGCCGTCCGTAGGCTTTCGTGCTGGGATGGGCGAGAAGTCGTTCGGCGACTTCCTTTTGGAACATCAGCGTCAGGCGCGCGAACGCATTCGCATCGGCGCGGATTTGCTTGAGCCAGCCGATCAACAGCGGCGTGCCGACGTTATAGGGCAAATTGGCGACGATTCGCCGGGGCGCGGGGGCCAGGGCGGTCAAGTCCGTTTCCAGGGCGTCGGCCTCGACCACGCGGAGCTTGCCGGGAAACGCGGTTTCCAATTCCTTCAGCGCCTGGACGCAACGGGAATCCTTCTCGACGGCGACGACGTTCGCGCGGGCGGCCAGCAAGGCGCGGGTAAGCCCGCCGGGGCCGGGGCCGATTTCGATGACGTTCGCCGCCTCGATGGTTCCCGCGGCGCGCGCGATCCGGGCCGTCAGGTTCGAATCGAGCAGGAAGTGCTGGCCGAGGGAGCGGCGCGCGGAAAGCTCGAACCGTTCGATGATGTCCCTGAGCGGAGGAAGGTCTTCCGCGCTTGGTTCGGCGGCGGGGGTCATATCCCGTCGCCGGTGAAGGCGTCCGTTCCGGCGCCCGACGTCATGTCGGCGCGCTCGCGCATCGCCGCCATGCGCGCGGCCATGCGGATCGCGGCGATCAGGCTCAAGGGTCTGGCTCGGCCCGAGCCGGCGATGTCGAACGCGGTGCCGTGATCGGGCGAGGTGCGCACGAACGGCAGGCCGAGCGTCAGGTTGACCGCCTCGTCGAAGGCGATGGTCTTGATCGGGATCAGCGCCTGGTCGTGGTACATGCAGATGGCGGCGTCGTAGG
>CAYIQU010000367.1:0-2620 GCA_964365645.1 uncultured Hyphomicrobiales bacterium
GTCCCGAAAATCTCGCCGAGGCCGAGGCGATCCTGGCGCGGGAAGGAGCGGTGGCATGATCGGCGAGCGGATGATGGTGGGCGTGGTGCTGGAGCGTCGCCGTTTGGACGACCCTTGGCGCGACCACGTCTGGCACGCGCTTGAAGTGGTGCCGGGCATGACCGAACTGCCCGAATGGCGGAAACTGGCCGAGGACGCGGACGGCATCCGCTGGCTGGCGGCCGCGCTGCCGATCGAGATGTTTCCGAAGGAAACCGACGGCTACCGGATGAACGTCACGGGCGAAAGTCCCAGCGTCTTCGTCGTGTTGCGTCCCGATGCCGAGGGCGGCGCGGGGCGCGAGATGAAAGTCTTTCACGCCACCGTCTGTCCGTTCGAGGCCGGCAGCTACGGGCAAAGCGGGGCCGAGACCGTGGACGCCTTGCCGATGCCGGTCGAGATCCGCGCCTGGGTCGAGGATTTCGTCGCCCGCCATCACGTCGAGCAGCCGTTTCACAAGCGCCAGCGCGACCGGTTCGATCCCAACCGTGTCGGATTCGGCCGGGGCGCGCCGAACAAGGATGGCGGCGGGGGACGCGGTCATGATTAAGCGCGTCACGCCCTTCGGCGAGGATCGGCCCGGCGAAAGCCGGATGGCGCGCTGGTCGCGGCTCAAGCAGGAAGAGCGCAATGAGCAAGACATTCCTCCGGCCGTCGCGGAGGCGGAAAAAACCGCGGCGCTCGCTCCCGCGGCGCCGCCCTCCGACGCGGCGGGCAGCGAAAAGGACGATCCCCTCAAGGACCTGCCGTCGCTCGAAAGCCTGACCAAGGATTCCGATTATTCCATGTTCATGCGCGAAGGCGTGCCCGACGATCGGCGCGCCGAGGCGTTGCGGAAGCTCTGGGCCAGCGATCCGGCTTTCCGCGAGCCGTTCCCTTTCGAGATGCACATGGAGGATTATCACGCGACGTTCACGCCGATCGACGCGCTCAAGGACACGATCTACAAGGTCGGGCGCGGATTCCTGACGCCCGAGGACATCGCCGCCCCATCCGGCGAGGAGGCCGAAAAGACGGAAGAAGAAACCGTCGCGGATCGGACGGACGCGGCCGGGTCCGGCAACGATGCCGCCGGCGCGTTGCCCGCTCCCGAATCTTCCCCCGAGGCCGTGCGATTTCCCGACGGGCCGGAGGAGCAAATGGCGGCCGCGCCCGAACAGGCTGTGGATAAATCCGACGGGTCGGATCGGCGCTCCTGAAAAACCCTATGGGTTTCTTTCTTTCCGCGCCGTTCGCGCAACATTCAAAAGAACGAATACACGATTCCGTGGAACCTATTGTTTTGTTGTGGCTTTCCATGAAAACACAGCATGAAATTAGTTTGACACTGTAAAATGGAAGCCGTCTATTAGGGTGAACGATGTCCCCCCGTATGGAGGGGCTAAGAATAAAAACTGAGCGATTTCGGGAGAGGCAGTTCAGTGGAGTCCATCTCGACCGTCCCGGTGACGGACCCGCGGAGTTCCGCGCCGGTCCGAACCGCCGAAGCTCCTGTTTCCTTCGTCGACGCGACGACGGAAGAAGACGCGGCGCGCGCGCGCCTTTACGCCCTTTTGTCCAATCTTCTCGCCCGGCCGATGGGCGCCGATATCTTGGCGGCGCTGGCCGCCCTGCAAGGCGATGACGGCAGCGATATTGGCCGCGCGCTGGCCGTTCTCGGCGCGGCGGCGCGGGGCGCGGACGCGACCGACGCCGAAGAGGAATTTTCCGCCTTGTTCTACGGCATGGGCGCGGGCGGCGAGTTGCAGCCCTATGGCTCCTTCTACCGGACCGGACTCGTGTACGACAAACCGCTGGCCGATCTCAGAAGCGATCTCGCCCGGATGGGAATCGCCGCCCGGGAAGGCACGACCGAGCCCGAGGATCACGCCGCGTTCCTGTGCGAGGTCATGCACGGCTTGATCGTCGGTACCTTCGGCGGGGCGTATTCCCTGGACGTGCAGCGCGGCTTCTTTCGCGCCCATCTGGCGCCCTGGATCGGGCGGTTTTTCGCCGACCTGGAAAAAGCGAAGTCGGCCCGGTTTTACGCCGCCGTCGGCGCGCTGGGGCGGCTGTTCATGGATATCGAAGGCGAAGGGTTCGCCGCCGACGCGTGATCGTCGCGGCGTTGAGGATCGGGATTAGGGAACAACGGCTTGGGAATTGGAGAAGGAAAGGGAGACGGTCATGAGCGAGCACAAAAACACCCGGGCGGCGTCACGCCGCGATTTCCTGAAGAAAGCCGCCGTCGCGGTCGGCGCCGCCGGCGTCGCGGCCGCCGCCGGACCGGTTAAGGCGGAAACGCCCGTCACGCGCGAGCAGGACGGCGGCTATCGCGAGACCGATCACGTCCGCAAGTATTACGAACTCGCCCGCTGACCGGCAGACGAAGGGAGAACATCCAATGTTGATCAAAAGAACCTCCGCGACCTCGACCGCCGGCGGCCTGAAGAAGGCGCTGGCCGGAACCATCGGCGGGGCCATCGACCGCCGCTCCTTCCTCAAGCGCTCCGGCCTCACCGCCGGCGCCGCCGCGCTGGCGTCCGCCGTTCCGGCGGGCATGGCCCAGGCGCAGGCCCCGACCGCCGCGGCGGCCAAGGTC
>CAYIQU010000368.1:0-2617 GCA_964365645.1 uncultured Hyphomicrobiales bacterium
CCGGGCCAGCACGGCGATATCGGTGAGCGCGGTCCGCCCGGTCAGGTCGCGAACGGCCGGGCACAGTTCGCGGATCCGGGCGCCTAGCGCGCCTTCCGCCGCGACGCCCAGCACGACGGGCACCATGCCCCGCCCCGCCAATTCGGTCGCCAGCGCGGCGAACCGTTCGACCGGCCAGCGTTTGGCCGGCCGGTGCGACGCGCCCCCGGGAACCAACAAGGCATAGGAGGCCTTGAGATCGAAACGGGCGACGTCGGCGGCGACGAAGGAAACATCGGGCGCCCGCGCGCGGGCCTCCGCGATTCCGGCCATGCGCAATTGTTCCGCCTGGCGCTCCAGGGTGTGCATGAAATCGCGCGCCGCGTTGGCGTGCGGATGCGAACACCCCCGCGCGATTCCCGACCATTCCGGATACGGCCCCGGCCAGAACAGGCGAAAATAAAACGACGAGCGATCCGACGTCTGTAAATCGTAGACGCGGGCGAAGTGCCCTTCGCGCAGGCGACGGCGCAACGCCAGCCAGCCGCTCGGATTCAGCGCGCCCGGCTTGGCGTCGAGCCAGACCTCGTCGAACAGGGTGCTTTGCCGGGCGAGGTCGGCGAACGGCGCGATGGTCAGCAGGACGACCCGATCCCCGGCATGGTGACGCCGGATCGCGGCGAACGGCCCCAGCGCCTGGACGAAATCGCCGAGCGCGCCGAGCTTGATGACCAAAATGCCGCGCGCGCCGTTCGTCATCGTGCGCCCAACCGTTTTAATGTCTCACGTCGCATCCGCGCCGCCGACGCCGGCTGCCGGCAGGGCGAGAACTTCGCGGTAGACCTCGAGGGTCTTGTCGCACATCACCTGCTTGGAAAAATTGCGGACGATGTTATCGGTGGTCAGGGCCGCCAGATCGCGGCGTTCGCCCTCGGTCAGCGCCAGCGCGCGTCCGATCGCCTCGCCCAGCGCCGCCGCGTCGCCGGGTGGCACCAGCCAGCCGGTTCGGCCGTCGATGATGCTTTCCTTCGCGCCGCCGTGATCGGTGGCGATCACCGGCCGGCCCATGGCCTGGGCCTCGACGATCACCCGGCCGAAGGCTTCCGGATCGGTGGACGCCGAGACCACCACGTCGGCCAGCATGTAGGCGGCCGCCATGTCGTTGCAGTGCCCGACGATCCGGGCGACGCTGCTCAAGCCCAGCCGCTCGATTTGCGCTTCCAGTTCGGCGCGGTAGCCCTCGCGGCCCTGCGCGTCGCCGACCAGGACGGCGCGGATATCGTTCCGCTTCAATCGCGCGATGGCGTCGAGAAACACCGTCTGTCCCTTCCAGCGCGTCAGTCGGGCCGGCAGCATCACGACGGGCAAGCCGTCCGTCAGGCGCCAGGCGGTGGCCATCTTCACCACCCGCTCCGCCGTCACCGTCTTGGGATCGAAACGGACGGGATCGACGCCGCGATGGACGATGCGGATGCGTTCGAACGGCACGCCGTAAATCTGGCGGATGTGGCCGGCGATGAACGACGAGATGGCGATCACCCGATCGCCCCGCGTCATCACCGCGTTGTAGCGGCGCTTGAGCCAGTTGCCGGCGCCGTAGGTGCCGTGAAAGGTGGTGACGAACCGACGCTTGGTCCGGCGCGCGGCGGCCCACGCGCTCCAGGCCGGCGCCCGCGAACGGGCATGGACGATGTCGATGTGTTCCGCCTCGATCAGTTGGGCGAGGCGCTGGGCGTTGGCGCGGATGACGAAGGGGTTCTTGCTTTCGACGGGCATTTCGACGTGGCGGCCGCCGGCGCGCTCCACTTCCCGCATCAGCGGCCCGCCCGCGGAGACGACCAGCGCCCGGCCGCCGGCGCGGACGATGGCCTCGACCATCTCGACGGTGCCGCGCTCGACCCCGCCCGAGGCGCCGAGCGCGGGCAGAACCTGCAACACCGCGAACTTCCCGGACGCGTGCGAACCGTCCGCGAAGGCGCTATGGTTGGGATCGGAATTCGGTTTATTCATCGATGTCCGGGAAATTCGCCATGCTCAAAGCCGCGTCACCGCCCGCGACGCTGACCGCGCCCGATGGGGCGACTATCGCCTACCGCCTGACCCCCGGCAAGGGGCCGGGGGTGATGTTCCTAACCGGTTTCAACTCGGACATGACCGGCGACAAGGCGCTGGCGCTGGAATCCCTGTGCCGCGCCGAGGGCCGCGCTTTCTTGCGCTTCGACTACACCGGCCACGGCGAATCCTCCGGGCGTTTCGAGGACGGCACCATCGGCCGCTGGGCCGACGACGCGCTCGCCGTCCTCGACCGCGTCGCCCAAGGGCCGCAGGTCCTGGTCGGGTCCAGCATGGGCGGCTGGATCGCCCTGCTGGTCGGATTGAAACGGCCCGGCCGGATCGCCGGCCTGGTCGGCATCGCCGCCGCTCCCGATTTCACCGAGGAATTGATTTTCGCGGCGCTCGGATCGGCGGACCATGAACGACTGGCCCGCGACGGCCGCATCGCGATTCCCAGCGAATACAACCCCGAACCCACCGTCATCACCCGCGCGTTGATCGAGGACGGCCGGAAGCACCTTCTCCTCGGCGGCCCGATCGCCATCGGCGTTCCGGTGCGCCTGATCCACGGCATGAAGGACCC
>CAYIQU010000369.1:0-1013 GCA_964365645.1 uncultured Hyphomicrobiales bacterium
AAACGAGGATCGGAGCAAGCAAGACGAGGGTTGAGGCAAGCCTAGAGGCGGTTCGGGAAGGCTAAATCGGGATCAAGCCGTTGATTTACAACGAAACCGCCCCGAAAAAGCGCGTTTTCATCATCATTTCTCATCATTCATCGTCATTTCTCATCATTTTGCCCCCGGATCAGGCGGGCGGGCGCGACGACGGAGGACGGGATTACCGAAACCCCGCTTCCCCGCGCGCCCCCGCGCCAAAATCCGGAAAAAAGCGTTCAGGAATATATCCTATAATGGGAAGAAAGTCAACTCCCCCGCTTTTCATCCCCTGCGTTAGGGGGGTGGAGGATTTTCAACTCCGCTATGGAACCCCCATCCCCGGCTGGTAGAGTCCTCCGGCCAGCGCGATCGCCCCCCGACGCTCGAATCGATTGCTCCCCATGAACAACGACGCGTTCAACCGAGTCCGCTCGATCGAGGAGATGGCAGCGCGGGTCGAGCGCGACCTGGTTTCGGCGGCGACGACCGCCAAGGCCGAACTGACGCGGGAAATCGACGTCGCCATCCACAACGTGGAAGGAACGGCCGAAATCGCCACCACGGCCATTTCGGCGCAAACCGAGGTCGCCGTCGCCCGGCTGACGGCGAGCATGGAGGTCGCCTCGGTGCGGATGCTGGCCGACGCCGAGCGCGCCATCGGCGACGTCGAAAGCAAGATCGCCGCCGAGGCCGAGAAGAACCGCGCCGAGATCACCAAGGCGATGGTCGCGGAAGCCGCGTATCTGTCCCAAAAGGAACTCGCCGAGAACATGAAGAAATCGGTCGAGGCCATCCGGCAGGAGGCGATGCGCGCCATCGCCGACATCCAGAAGGCGGCGGCCGAGTCGATCGCCGAGATCAAGTGCTTCGCCGAGCAGACCGCCGCCATCGTCGATCGGAACGCGCAATCGGCGGTGGACCGGATCTTGAAGGTCAAGCACGACGGCCGCGCGCCCGAGGCCCTGGCGCGCGAGGCGGAAAAGGCCGCCCGA
>CAYIQU010000369.1:1023-2612 GCA_964365645.1 uncultured Hyphomicrobiales bacterium
AGCCAATCGTTCGCGCGATCCGGGTCAACCAGGAGGTCTTGGACGCGGCCAAGGCGACGTCGGCGCTGCTCCAGAAGACGGTCGACGCCTGTGTCGCCCGCATCACGGCCCACGCGGCCGATTCGGAAAAAAGAATTTCAGCGCTGGCCGACGCCGCGCAGGAAAAGATGAAGGCGGTCCACCAGAAGGCCTCCGACCGCATCGCCGAGGTCTTCCACCTCCGCGCGGTGTTTCCCTAGAAGCGCGGCGCCTTGTTCTCCCTCTCCCACGTCGTGCGAATGCACGCCTACGGGCGTGGGCCGATCCACACGAACACGATTGAGGGATTTTTCAGTATCTTCAAGCGGGGCATGAAGGGCGTTTACCAACATTGCTCTGAAAAGCACCTTCATCGGTATTTGGCTGAGTTCGACTTTCGTTACAACAATCGTGCGGCTCTTGATGTCTCTGATGATGGCCGCGCGGCGGCAGCACTTAGGGGGCTTGAGGGGAAACGGCTGTTGTACCGGGACTCGTCCATAAGGTAGAATCCACCAGCATATCTCGCGTTGTGGTGTATCTGATGACTACTGAGAATCGCATCACGCTGGTTATAGAGGGCCTACCCGAAGATGACGGGCAGGTTCGTCTTGGCGTGTTCATGTCTCAACTTCAGAGCTTGAGCGCAACACTGGCTAAAATTGATCGCGATGCAAATCAAGGCAAGCCCGCGACATATTTTCGCATTGCAGAGCTTTCCTACAGTAGCCCCGTTCGTGTTGCTTTGGAGCCTCAAGCTTTACCCAAACAACACTACGCTGGCCATGTGATTGTGGAGAGCTTGAGCCGTGTCGCTGCGGCATTGGAAACCGGAAAAGATTTATCCGACCTAGACGCCGATTTGCTTGAGGATATTCGCGGGTTGGCGCGGCCGGTAGGCAAAACCGTTAAAAATACAACGTTGATTTTTAATGGTCATCAAGTCGATTTAACTGCGCGGGTTGCCATAAAAGTAGAAGAAGCTTTATCCATTGACGATGAATGTGACGGTTCTATCGAGGGAATGTTGGAGCAAATCAATATTCATGAGGGGGCGAATACATTTCACATTTACCCAGAGGTTGGGCCAAGAAAAGTAACCTGTCATTTTCTGTCTAAACTTTACGATGATGCGGTTTCTGCGGTTGGGAAACGCGTGGAGGTTTCTGGAAAGCTGCGTTACCGTCTAGGTGCTCATTATCCTCACCAAATCGCCGTTACTCAGATAGAGGCCTTCCCTCCAGAGTCTGATTTGCCAGATTGGGAAGATTTGCGGGGGCGCGCCCCAGATGCCCTTGGTGGATTGAGTAGCGAGGCTTTCGTTCGGGAGCTTCGTAATGGCTGGAGATAGCCCCCTTTACTACTGGGACACCTGTCTTTTCCTTGCTTGGATCAATGATGAACAGCGCAAGTCAGGGGAAATGGATGGAGTGCGGGAGATTATTGATAGGGCAAAGAAACGAGAGGTCAGGATATTTACCTCCGTTTTAACCTCAGTTGAGGTGCTGGCCGCGAAGCTTCCGGTTGGAACTGATACCTTGTTTAATAATCTGATGAAGCGGGTTAATCGG
>CAYIQU010000370.1:0-2606 GCA_964365645.1 uncultured Hyphomicrobiales bacterium
CGCATCAACCGGCTCAACAACCTCGCCTATTGCGAATCGATCGAGGCGACGAACCCGTGCGTGACGGCGGACACCTGGGTTCAAACCGCCGAGGGGCCGCGTCAAGTCGCCGAGTTGATCGGACGGCCCTTCGGCGCCGTGGTCAACGGCGCCGTCCACGATTCGGAACGAAAAGGATTCTTCGCCACGGGCGACAAGCCGGTGCTGCGGCTCGCTACGCGCGAGGGGTTCTCCCTGCGGCTGACCGCCGACCATCCGGTTCTTCGAGTCGCGAATAGCACCCGGTACAGCCTGGAAACGGAATGGATCAAGGCGGGCGATCTCGCCGCCGGCGATAAAATCGCGCTCAACGACCATCGCGCCTTCGTCGACTGGGCCGGTTTCGGCGGACGGGACGAGGGATATCTCATGGGGTTGTTGGTCGGCGACGGCACGCTGAAAGCCGATGCCGCCGTGCTTTCGGTCTGGAGCCTGCCGCTCGCGGCGAACGGCGATTCGAACGCGGGCGGCGCGGAGGGCATCATGGCGGCCGCGCTGAAAGCGGCGCAAAACCTGCCGCATCGCGCCGATTTTTCCGGTTGGACGGTGATTCCCGAGCGCGGCGAATATCGATTGAAGCTGACCGCCGTGCGCGATCTTGCTTTCTCGCTGGGCATGACGCCGGGCGACAAGAAAATATCCCCGGCGATCGAGCGCGCCTCCAGCGATTTCCAGCGCGGGTTTTTGCGCGGGTTTTTCGATACCGATGGATCGGTTCAGGGGACACAGGCCAAGGGCATCGGCGTTCGACTCGCGCAAAGCGACCTTGCCCGGCTGGAGGCCGCGCAACGCATGTTGCTTCGCCTCGGGATCGTTTCGACTCTCTATAAGCAGCGCCGTCCGGCCGGCACGAGTCGACTGCCCGACGGCAAGGGAGGGATGAAGGATTACGCGACCAAGGCGCAGCATGAACTCGTCGTTTCCGGCGAGAACGTGGCGCGCTTCGCCGAACGGATCGGCTTCGCCGATACGGCCAAGGCGGCGCGCCTTAAAGGGACTCTTTCCGCGTTCAAGCGGTCGCTTAATCGGGAACGGTTCGTCGCCACCGTCGAATCCGTCGCGGCGGACGGAACCGAGACGGTCTTCGACGTGCAAATCCCCGGCATCAATGCCTTCGATGCGAACGGTCTTGTCGTTCATAACTGCGGCGAGCAGCCGCTGCCGCCCTACGGCGCGTGCCTGCTGGGGTCCATCAATCTCGCCCGGCTGGTGAGCGAACCGTTCGCCGAGACCGCGCGCCTGGACGAAACCGCGCTCGCCGATCTCACCCGCACGGCGGTGCGGCTGATGGACAACGTCATCGACATTTCCGCCTTTCCGCTGCCCCAGCAGGATCACGAGGCCCGCGCCAAGCGCCGCGTCGGGCTGGGCGTCACCGGGCTCGCCGACGCGCTGATCCTGTGCCGCGCCCGCTACGGCGGCCGCGAAGCGGTGAAACTGACCGAACGCTGGATGCACATCATCGAGCGCACGGCGTATCTCGCCTCGACCGAACTCGCCGCCGAGAAGGGCGCGTTCCCGCTGTTCGACAAGGACAAGTATCTGGCCGGCGAGACGGTCAAGACCTTGGACGACGACGTCCGCGCCCAGATCGCGAAAAACGGCATCCGCAACGGCCTTCTCACCTCGGTCGCGCCCACGGGAACCATTTCGCTGTTCGCCGACAACGTCTCCTCGGGGCTGGAGCCGGTGTTCAGCTTCGTCTACACACGCCACGTGTTGATGCCCGACGGCAGCCGCAAGGAAGAACAGGTCGCCGACTATGCCTATCGCCTGTTCCGCCGCATGTTCGGCGAAACCGCGCCGCTGCCCGATTATTTCGTCGACGCGCAGGGCCTCGCGCCTGCCGACCATCTGGTCATGCAGGCCGCCGTCCAGCGCCACGTCGACAGCTCGATTTCCAAGACCATCAACTGCCCGGAAAGCATCTCGTTCGAGGATTTCAAGGACATCTACGTCAAGGCCTACGAATTGGGTTGCAAGGGCTGCACCACCTACCGCCCCAACGAGATCACCGGCGCGGTGCTGGAGGTGAAGACCGACAAGGCCAAGACCGACCAGCCGGAACTGCCGCTGATCTCGCCCGCGGCCAAGGCCAAGCCCCGGGACGCCGGCGATTCGGGCGCCATCGTCTACATGACCCGGCCCTTGGACCGGCCCGAGGTGCTGCAAGGGGGAACGTACAAGGTGCGCTGGCCCGACAGCGACCACGCCATGTACATCACCTTGAACGACATCATCCAAGACGGCCGCCGCCGCCCGTTCGAGGTCTTCATCAATTCCAAGAACATGGAGCACTTCGCCTGGACGGTGGCGCTGACGCGGATGATCTCGGCGGTGTTCCGGCGCGGCGGCGACGTGTCGTTCGTGGTCGAAGAGCTAAAGGCCGTGTTCGATCCGCGCGGCGGGCAATGGGTTAACCGGCAATATGTCCCCTCGCTTCTGGCCGCGATCGGCGGCGTGATCGAGGAGCACATGATCGCGATCGGATTTCTCTTGCGGGAGGTCACGGGCGTGCAGCCGCAACAGAAGGTTGCGAGCATCGCCGAGCGTGTGTCCGGCGGGTT
>CAYIQU010000371.1:0-2594 GCA_964365645.1 uncultured Hyphomicrobiales bacterium
CGCCGAGCGCCAGCCGCATGCGCGTGACCCGTGGAAAGCCGCCGCCGGCGGGAGTGCCGTTGTCCGCCGCGCCGCTCATGTTATTTACTGGTCCGCCGGATGGTTTCGACGAAAATGTTGAGCAGCGCCCGCACGAAGGGGTCCGTCTTGGCCAGTTTTTCCTGGAACATGGGCCGGGTGACGATCACCACCGTGGTCATCGCCGTCGCCCGCGCCGAGGCCATGCGCGGCTGGCTGTCGACCAGGCCCATTTCGCCGAAGATCGAGCCTTTGCCGATGGTGGCGAGGACGGTTTTTTGTCCGCCCGCCTCGCGATAAATCTCGACCTCGCCGTCTTGGATCAGATAGGCGCTGGCCGCGTCGTCGCCCTCTTTGAAGATGCGTTCGCCGACGGCGATGACTTTACGTTGCAGAACTTCCGCCATGGTCCCAGGCCCTCCCCCGCCCGAATCCCGAAGGCGCCGTCGCTTCCCCATGCGCGCTTGCGCACACCGACGGCCACCCTCATTGTAGTCGGCTATTGTAGTCATCCCCACGGCGCCACGGAAATATATTCCTCGTCCGCGCCCAGGATCGAAGTAAGGACAAAGAGGCACTCTTTCAATGAGCAGGGAATACCCGGAACGCCCGGTCGCCGCCGTCGGCGCGGTGGTTGTCGACAACGGCAAAGTCCTGCTGATCCGCAGGGGCAAGCCGCCCCGGCCCGGCCAGTGGAGCCTCCCCGGCGGCGGCCAGGAATTGGGCGAGAGTTATATCGAGGCCGCGATTCGCGAGGCGCGGGAAGAAACCGGCCTTGCCATCGAGGTCCTCGGCTTGATCGATGTCGTCGATTCCATCACCCGCGACGAATCGGGGCGGGTACGCTTCCACTACCTGCTGGCCGACGTCGTTGCCCGCCCGGTCGGCGGAACGCTTCAAGCCGGCGGCGATGCGTCCGAAGCGCGCTGGTTCTCGTCCGAGGAGGTCTTCGCCCTTCCCCTCTGGTCGGAAACGATCCGCGTCATCCGCAAGGGATTCGAAATCGCCGCCGCGATGCCGCGCCGATAGCCCCGCGAATCACGGCAGCTTGGCGTCGATTTCGCGGATAACGGCGGGGATTGTCCCCAGCGCCTCGGCCTTCGGCGTTCCCGCCTTGAGACGGGGATCGTACAGCGTTCGGACGACAATCACGTCCGAACGCGAAAGGTCGGTCAACTTGTCATGGTCGCTGAAGATCGAGGGCCTCAGAATATCGGTGTCGTTGGGCATGCCGAGGCTCTGGGTCAGTTCCTCGAGCAGGCAGTGGTTGATTTCCGCGATGTCGCGATCGGTGTTGGCGACAATGACCGCGCCGATGATGGTTCCAGGCGGCTTCTGCCACGAGACGAAGTAGCATCCTCCGGGACCGGCAAGTTTCCGGATCAGGTCCTCTGGAACGCCGCCGATCTTAATTTTGCTCATTTGCGCCCGGGGAACGAAAACGACGTTGACGTTCGCCGCCTCTCTCTCCTCAACGGGCTCAATGGACACCCCGGTCAGGCCCGAGAGCGTCGCGGCGTGCCGGCGCAGGAAATCCAGGTGCCGAGGCTTCGGTTTGCCCTGAACCGCGAGGCGTACCGGTCCCTGCCATTTGGCGATCACGGGGGAGGCGAGCCGGGGATCGATCTCGGAGCCGAACACCACCGATTCGAACAAAGCCGCGATCCGATCCACCGACGGCCGTCCCACGACGTCGGCCGAAGACGGCAAGGCGGCCAACGATGCAATCAAGACAAAGGCGAAGACCGGCGATCGGCTCGTCGTTCTTTCCGCCGATCCTTTCATCGCTTGTCCTCGATCATCCAGCTTTCCAGCATCGCCTCGGCCACCGGATGGAAAATGACGAACCGATCGGCCGGCGCGGTGTACGACCAGATGTGCGTGACCGACACGCCAGCGTGACGCATGACGACGACCCATTTCCGGAACGCCTCGCCGCCGTGGCTGTAGCCGACCAGGAACTGCATTCCTTCGACGCGGGAGTCGCCTTCCCCCCGGAACAAAGGCGTTTCCGCCTCGAAACGAAGATCGGGGACGGCCCGCGACAGGCGCGCCTTGAAATCGGCCAGCACGACCGCGAACGCTGCCGCCGGACCCTCGGCTGCCGGCGGGCGGACGTTCTCGATACTGACGGTGGCGCGGTAGGCGTCGGTCCCCTTCGCCCCGCTGAAAACGACGAGATAAGCGCTTTCGCGTTCGACGATCCAATCGCCGGGGTACGCGATGGCGAATCCCAATCCAGCATCGGCGAAACGGCGGTCGAGCCGCACCGGGACCACCGCCGCCGGCGGCGCCGTGACGCGGGCAGCCGTTTTTTGCCGGCCTTCGCCCGGCCCCGGCTCGAAATAAGTCAGAATCCACTCGAACTCGCCGGCCAGTTCCTGAAAACGGTCGGGCGCCACCATGAAGATCAGGACGTGATCGGTGCGCGCGCCGCGAGTCATGACCACCCGGGCACGCGTGTTGGTGCTGACGTAGGTCGCGTCGATCCCCGGCAATCCGCCCACGACAATCGGCCGTCCGGCCACTTTATGATCCCAGCGCTTTCCTTGCCCCAGATTTTCCGCCTCGAATCG
>CAYIQU010000372.1:0-2570 GCA_964365645.1 uncultured Hyphomicrobiales bacterium
AACCCCCGCTGCCCACTCATCGGTAGAGTCATCTGGTGGGCGGGCCGAAGGAAGTCCCCGACGACCTGTGGCACAAATGCCCGGCCTGCGGGCAGATGATTTTCCACCGCGAATTGGAAAAGAACCTGAAGGTCTGCCAGCACTGCGGCCATCACTTGCGCCTGAGCGCGCCCGAGCGCCTGGTCATGCTGTTCGACGACGGCGCCTTCGAAACGACCGAGGTCAAGTCCGCCCTGCACGACCCCCTCAAGTTCCGCGACCAGAAGAAATACGCCGACCGCCTGAAGGATTCGCAACACAAGACCGGCCGCAACGACGCGATCATGGTCGCCCAGGGCCGCATCGACGGAATGCCGGCGGTGGCGGCGGTGCTCGATTTCGCCTTCATGGGCGGCTCGATGGGCATCGCGGTGGGCGAAGGGCTGATCGCCGCGGCGAAAATGGCCAAGGAACGCCGCGCGCCCCTGATCGTGGTCACGTCCTCGGGCGGCGCCCGGATGCAGGAAGGCATTTATTCGCTGATGCAAATGACGCGCACCACCATCGCGGTCGAGGAACTGCGCGAGGCGCGCCTGCCCTATATCGTCGTGCTGGCCGATCCCACCACCGGCGGCGTTTCGGCGTCCTTCGCCATGCTGGGCGATATCGCCATCGCCGAGCCGGGCGCGATCATCGGCTTCGCCGGCGCGCGCGTAATCGAACAGACCATCCGCGAAAAATTGCCCGAGGGATTCCAGCGCGCCGAATATCTTTACGACCACGGCATGGTCGACATGGTCGTGCATCGCCAGGATTTGCGCGCCACGCTGGGCCGGCTGATCCGCCTGCTCGCCAACGCGCCGACCGCGCCTAAGGCCGCCGGCGTCCGCGCGTAAGCCTCCATGGGCAAGATTTCAAATGGCCTCGGCGCGGCCGCCGGCGCATCCGCGCCGGGCAAGCCCGCGCGTCCCGGCTCGATTCTCGAACGCCTGACCCGCCTGCATCCGAAGGTGATCGATTTATCGCTCGGCCGGATCGAACGCCTGCTGGCGCGCCTGGGCAATCCGCACCTGAAATTGGCGCCCGTGGTCCACATCGCCGGCACCAACGGCAAGGGCTCGACGCTCGCGTTCCTGCGCGCCGGTCTGGAAGCGGCCGGCAAGCGCGTTCACGTCTACACCTCGCCGCACCTGGTCCATTTCAACGAGCGAATCCGGATCAACGGCGCGATCGTCGCCGACGAGGCGCTGGCGGCGCTACTGGAGGAATGCGAGGCCGCCAACGGGGGCGAGCCCATCACGTTCTTCGAGATCACGACGGCCGCCGCGTTTCTCGCGTTTGCCCGAAGTCCCGCCGACATGGTGCTTTTGGAAACGGGCCTCGGCGGCCGGCTGGACGCCACCAACCTGATCCCTAAGCCCGCCGCGTGCGCGATTTCGCCCGTCTCGCTGGATCACCAGCATTACCTCGGCGACACGCTGGCCCTGATCGCCGCCGAAAAGGCGGGGATTTTGAAAGCGGGCGTCGCGTGCGCCGTCGCGGCGCAGGAGCCGGACGCGCTTGCCGCCATCCAAAAACGCGCGACGGACATAAACGCGCCGCTGTTTTCGGAACACCGCGACTGGACGATGGCGCGGCGAAACGACGGCCTTGAATACCGAGACAAAAGCAAAACCCTCGCCCTGCCCATCCCCCATCTTCCCGGCGCGCATCAAACCGGCAACGCCGGGCTGGCCTGCGCGGTGTTTTCGATTTTGGACAAACAAGGACTCGGCGTCCCGAATGAAGCCCTCGCGCAAGGCCTGCTGCGTGCCGAATGGCCCGCGCGCTTGCAGCGGCTGACCCACGGGCCGCTCGCCGCCCTGTTGGCGAACGGCGGGGAGCTTTGGCTCGATGGCGGCCACAACCCGGCCGCCGGCGCGGTTCTCGCCGCCCAGGCCGCCGCCTGGGCCAAGGAGACCCCGGCCAAGGCCCTGCATCTGGTCGTCGGCATGATCAACACCAAGGACGTCGCCGGGTTCCTGGGCCCCCTGGCGCCGTTGGCCCGTTCCCTGGCCGCCGTGACGATTCCCCACGAGGCCAACGCGGTGCCGGCGGAAACGATTGCGAATGCCGCGCGCGCGGTCGGCATCGAGGCCCGCGTCGCGCCCGACGTGGCCGCCGCGATCAGGACCGTCCCCGGCCGAAATGACCCGGCGCGGGTTTTGATCTGCGGATCGCTGTATTTGGCCGGCACCGTGCTGGCCGAGAACGGTTAGATGGGGGGTCCGGACAAGGCAAATTCCCCCAACCCCTTGAAAACAATCGAAACCACCCGAAATTCGCGAATTTTCATCATCATTTATCGTCATTCATCGTCATTTATCGTCATTTGGGCCTGGAGAAGAGAGCAAATAGGATATTAGTCATGTCTTACGATAATAATCTTGACAAACCGCTCCCCCGCTGTTCCAATGCCTCGGCATTGGAATATGGGGCATTGGAACACCGGCACGGCCGACACATTTCCCCATCCCGCCACCGCCCGCTCCGCCACCGATCAGCGTGGCGAATATCAAAAGATGATCGAATCGGCGGTACAACATGAGGTT
>CAYIQU010000373.1:0-2567 GCA_964365645.1 uncultured Hyphomicrobiales bacterium
GCCCGATTTGAAAGTGGTCTTGCTGCGCGGCAACGTCGAAACGAGGCTGCGCAAGTTGCACGAAGGCGCGGTCGACGCGACCCTGCTGGCGCTGGCCGGCTTGAAGCGGCTGGGCCGCGCCGACGCGGCCACCGCGATTCTGGAAGCCGACGAGATGCTGCCCGCGGTGGCTCAAGGCGCGGTCGGCGTCACCTGCCGCGCCATTGATGCCCGCGCGCGCGCGCTGTTGGCGGCACTGGATCACGCGCCGTCGCAAATCGAAATCACGGCCGAGCGCGCCCTGCTCGCGACCCTCGACGGTTCGTGCCGCACGCCGATCGCCGCGCTGGCGCGCGCGGACGGAACCCGATTGACCCTGAAGGGACTGATCGCCAAGCCCGACGGCAGCCGGGTCGTGCGGGGAGCACGCGAAGGCAACGTCGCGGGAGCACGCGAAGGAACAACGACGGACGCCGAGGCCCTGGGCCGCGCGCTCGGCCAGGCGTTGCGCGCCGAGGCCGGGCCGAACTTCCTGCCGGGGTTTTAGGCGATGCCGCGCCGGCCGCGCCTGCTCGTCACCCGCCCGGCCGAAGATGCAGGGCCGCTGGTCGCCGCGCTGAAAGAAATCGGCGCCGAGGCGACGGTCGAGCCGCTGCTGGAGATCGTGTTTCATCCCGGCCCGCCGCTCGATCTTCAGGGCGTGCAGGCGCTTCTCGTCACCAGCGCCAACGGCGCGCGCGCGTTCGCCCGGCGCAACGCCGAACGTGCCCTTCGGGTACTGGCGGTGGGCGAGGCCTCGGCCCGGGAATCCCGCGCGCTGGGATTTGCCACCGTGGAAAGCGCTTCGGGCGACGTCGCCGCCCTGGCCCGGTTGTGCCGCGACCGGCTCGATCCGGCGAAAGGGGCACTCCTGCACGTCGCCGGCACCCGCGTCGCCGGCGATTTGTCCGGATTGCTGCGCGACGGCGGCTTCCGCTGCCGCCGCGAGGTCCTTTATGAAGCCCGCGCGGCGGATTCCCTGTCCCCGGCGACGCTTGAGGCTCTGCGCGCGGGCGCGCTGGACGGCGTCCTTTTCTTCTCGCCGCGCACGGCCGAAGCCTTCGTCGCGCTGTGCGGGCGGGCCGGCGTCGTTCCGGCGCTGGGCCGGCTGACCGCTTTTTGCCTCAGCCCCATGGTGGCCGACAAAGCCCGCGTGGGTTCCTGGGGCAAAATCGCCGTGGCCGAACGGCCGGACCAAGAGTCCCTTTTGCGGCTTATCGCCGCCGAATAGGGGCCTTAACGGGGTTCTTCGGGACCCTTCGGCCTGCTACTCTTTAAGGGCCATGCACACCGACCCCGCCCAATCCGCCGAATCGCCGGAAAAGCCCGCCGCCCCGCCGCCTTCTCCGGCGGTCGTCGCGCCGGCGATGCTCGCCGCGCTGCTCGTCCTCGCGGCGGTTCTGGGTTTCGGCGCGGCGACAAAGGACTCCTGGCTGCCCCTGCTGCGCGGACCGCAAAGCCCCGATTTTTCGCTCAGGATCGCGACGCTGGAAATACGCGTGAAGACGCTGGAAGAGCGCCCGGTGCCCGCGCCTTCGCCCGCGCCCGGAGCCGCTTCCGCGCCCGCGCCCGCCGTCGACAAGGCGGCGTTGCCCGCCGTCGCCCAGACGGCATTGGAAGACCTCGCGCGCCGGCTCGCCGAATCCGAATCCCGCGCCGCCGATCTCGCCCGTCGGCTGGCGGCGGTCGAAAGCGCGCGGACGCAACAGCCCCGCGCCGACGCGACGGCGCAGGCGTTGATTCTCGCCGTCGGCCAAATGCGCGACGCGGCCGCCGCCGGCCGGCCGTTCGCCAAGGAACGGGAAGCCCTGCGCGCGCTCGCCGCCGCCGATCCCGCCGTCGCCGGACCCATCGCCGGCCCGGTCGAGCGCACGGCGGCGCTGGCCGAGAAGGGCGTGCCGACGATCGCGGCCTTGCGCGAACGGTTCGACGCGGTGGCCCGCGCCGTCGCCATCGCCGAGCGCGGCGGCGACGACGCCGATTGGATTCAGCGAATGAAGGGGCGGGTGTTTTCGCTGGTCGCCGTGCGGCGCACCGACGGCGCCGCCCCCGCGGGCACCCCCCACCCCATGATAATGGCGGCGGAAAAGGCCCAGGCGGCGGGCCAACTCGCCCACGCCCACGCGGCGCTGGAAACACTTTCCGGTCCGCCCGCCGTTCCCGCGCGCGACTGGCTGGGCGCCGCCCGGGCGCGCGTCGATCTGGACGCGGCGCTGGCCGAAATGCACGCCCGCGCCGTCGCCGTCCTGGCGGGCGGGGGCTGATCCGTCGTGGTCCGCGCCGTCCGATACCTGATCGTGGTGGCGGCGCTGGTCGCGGGCGCGGTATGGCTGGCCGACAACGCCGGCGCGGTGACGCTGAACTGGCGCGGCTGGCGGATCGACACCTCGATCGGGGTCGTGGCGAGCGCCGGCCTGGTCATCCTCGTCGTCCTGGGAATCTTTTATCGCTTCTGGCTGTTCGTCGTCCGCGCGCCGGGCGAGATGCGCGAATCCTGGCGGCTGAAGCGGCGTGCGCGCGGCTACGAGGCGCTGACGCGCGGCATGGTC
>CAYIQU010000374.1:0-2535 GCA_964365645.1 uncultured Hyphomicrobiales bacterium
GGGCGCCGACCGCAAGACCTTGAAGCTGGACGGCACGGAAACCTTCGCGATCACCGGGCTGGCCCGTGGGCTCCAGCCGCGCATGGACCTGACCTTGACGATCAAGCGTACCGACGGCGCGACGGCGAGCACACCCGTGCGCTGCCGGATCGATACTCTGGACGAGGTCGAATACTACAAGGCGGGCGGAATCCTGACCTACGTGCTGGGGCGGCTTGCCACGGCGTAGTCGTCGAGTCTCACCATGACGTGATTCGCGCGTCCGGGCGCGATGGGCTATCGGTCGGGCATGAAACGGCGCATTGCGATCGGAGCGGGACTGGCGGCGGCGCTTCTGGGCGCCGGCCTGTTCGCGCCCGCCGCCGGGGCGGCCGAGCGCCGCTTGACCGTGGTCGAGCTGTTTACCTCGCAAGGATGTTCGTCGTGTCCGCCGGCGGATGAATATCTCGGCGAACTCGCCGGCCGGAACGACGTGCTGGCGCTTTCCGTTCACGTCGACTACTGGGACTACGTCGGCTGGAAGGACCCGTTCGCCAAGTCCGCCCACACCGAACGCCAGCGCCAGTACCAATCGTTTTTCAACATCCGCTATATCTACACCCCGCAGATGGTGATCCAGGGGGCAAGCCAGGTGATCGGCTCGAAGCGCGAGGACGTCGCGGCCAAGATCGCCGACGCCGCCCGCCTTCCCCAGTTGCCGGTGACGCTGGCGCGCGCCGGCGACACGCTCGCCGTCCGGGTCGCGCCCGCCGCGGACGGCATCGCCGCGGCGGACTCGGCCGTCTGGCTGGTGGCCTTCGACGACCGGCACGAAACCCGGGTGAAGAGGGGTGAAAACGGCGGGCGGACCATCGTCAACCGCAACGTGGTGCGCCGCTTCGATCTGCTCGGCACCTGGAACGGCGGCGCTTTCGCCGCCGAGGCCAAGGTCCCGCCCGCCGAAGCCGGCGGCGGCACGGCGGTGTTGGTTCAGTCGCTCGGCACCGGGCGGATTCTCGGCGCGGCGCGGCTGGCCCCCGGCGGCTGATGCCGCGCGAATGTCTCCGGGCGGTCTCCCGGCTGGCGGCGATGGCGGTCGCGTTCTGTGGTATAATATTTTTCATATCGGCCGCCGCCATGGCCGAGACCGCCCCGCCGGGAACGCATCCCATGGCCAAGCAACACCAGTCCATGCTCGACGAAATCCAGGCGGACATGGCCGCGACCGCGTCGTGGACCGGCCGGCCGGCGCTCAAGCCGCTCGTGCTGGCGGCCATGGCCAAGGTCGAGCGGCATCGTTTTGTCCCGGCCGAGGAAGCACCCTACGCCTACATCAACCGGCCGCGCTCCATCGGTCACGGCCAAACCATCTCGCAGCCCTATATCGTCGCCTTGATGACCGAGCTGCTCGACGTCGGCCCCGAGGACAAGGTGCTGGAGGTCGGCACCGGCTCGGGCTACCAGGCGGCGGTGCTGGCGGAAATCGTGCGCGAGGTGTTCACCGTCGAGATCGTCGAGCCGCTCGGCCGCCAGGCGGCGGCGCGGCTGAAAGAGTTGGGCTACGCCAATGTCCATGCCCGGATCGGCGATGGCTTCAAGGGCTGGCCCGAGCAGGCGCCGTTCGACGCGATCATCGTCACCGCCGCTCCGGAACGGGTGCCCGAGGCGCTGGCGGCGCAACTGAAAACCGGCGGGCGGCTGGTGATCCCGCTCGGTCGCCAATGGGAACCGCAGACGTTGCAGCGTTGCGTCAAGGGCGCGGACGGCAAGCTCGCTTGCGAAAGCCGATTACCCGTCGCCTTCGTGCCGATGGTCCGTGGACGCGACGGGGGCCGGGACAAGGAAGAAGGCCGACCGTCTCGGCCGTAGGCGACACGATGCACGTGCTTGATTCTCATCCTCGCGTCGTCGCGGTGTTGGGGCCGACCAACACCGGCAAGACGCATCTCGCCATGGAACGGATGCTGGCGCATGCGTCGGGCGTGATCGGCTTTCCGTTGCGCCTGCTGGCGCGCGAGAACTACGACCGTGCCGTCGCCGCCAAGGGCAAGGGCCGGGTGGCGCTGGTCACCGGCGAGGAAAAGATCGTCCCGCCGAACGCGCGCTATTTCATTTGCACGGTCGAATCCATGCCGCTCGACTCGATGCCGGGCGGGCGGCCCGCCGAATTCCTGGCGGTGGACGAAATCCAGATGTGCGCCGACCCCGACCGGGGTCACGTTTTCACCGACCGGCTGCTGCACGCGCGCGGACGTTCCGAAACCATGTTCATGGGCGCCGAAACGATCCGGCCGCTGTTGCGCCGCCTGGTGCCGGAAGCCGAGTTTTCCGTCCGCCCGCGCCTGTCGACGCTGCGCTACACCGGCGGCCGCAAGATCCAGCGCCTCGCCCCGCGCAGCGCGGTCGTCACGTTCGCCGCCGCCGACGTCTACGCCATCGCCGAACAGGTGCGCCGTCATCGCGGCGGCGCGGCGGTGGTGTTGGGCGCGCTCAGCCCGCGTGCCCGCAACGCCCAGGTCGCCATGTACCAGGCGGGCGAGGTGGATTATCTCGTCG
>CAYIQU010000375.1:0-2532 GCA_964365645.1 uncultured Hyphomicrobiales bacterium
TCGGTCGGGCGTTTTTTTTTGATCGTCGCTGATCGCGTGGCGTTCGGGCCGGGGCGACACGACCGAGCGGTTGCGGCCTTCGTGCTTGGCCTTATAGAGCGCCTCGTCGGCCCGCGTGATGGTGCGCTGGTAATCCGGGTGGCCGTCGTGGACGGCGACGCCGACGCTGGCGGTGACGTTGATTTTCTGGCCGGGGCCGATCTCGAAGGAATGGGCGGCGACGGCTTTGCGGATTTTCTCGGCGATCAACAGGCCCGAATCCTCGTCGACGTCGCCCAAGACGACCAGGTATTCCTCGCCGCCGTAGCGGAAGACGAAATCGTTGGCGCGCACCGTTTCGACCAGGATTTCGGCGAACCGCCGCAACACCACGTCGCCGCCGTCGTGGCCGTGGGTGTCGTTGATCTTCTTGAAGTGGTCGATGTCCAGCAGCAGCGCGCCGAAGGGCAGGTCGTGGCGCAGGCTGATGCCGGTTTCGTGCTTGAGGATGGTCGGCAGATAACGGCGGTTGAACAGGCGCGTCAGCGGGTCGCGGCCGTTTTCCATCTCCAGCACCCGGCCGGAAAACTGGGCGATCAACCAGGCGAGACGGCCGATTTCCTCGCGCAACTCGCCGACGGAATCCATGACGCCGTCGCGGCCGCGACGGCGCTTTTTCAGGGCGGCGACGAACCCGGCGTCGATTCGGGAAATCTGCTCGTCGAATTCCTTCAAGTCGCGTTGATCGCCGAGGAACAGCGGCGCCTTGTGCGACAGCCACAGCCCGATTTCGGCGCGCCGGATCGGCGTCAGCCGCGCGGTGCGGGCCGCGTCGCCCAGCAGCAGGGCGGTCGCCTCGGCCAGCCAATCGAAGGCGGCGGCGCGCAGGCGCTCCATCTCCAGCGCCAGGCTCTGCGGCGAGAGCTGCATTTGCAGCGACTGGACGTTGCGTTCGTCGGCGACGACGTCGCCGATATAGCTGTCGTTCATCAGCGACATGACGTGGTCGAGCAGTTCGTTGACCAGGACGATGCCGAAAACCAGCTCGTTGCGGTCCATGCTCGATTCCTGCATCCGCGCCGACAGTTCGCGCCGCAGGATGCGCAAGCCCTCGACCATCAGGTGCATGGGGATGTTGATGCGCGCGTGCATCCGGCCGATATCGCGCTGGCGCTCGATCAGGGCGGCGATGTCGGCTTCGCCCTTGGGCGCGAACAGGTCTTCGAGCCACTTGCGCAGCGACGCGGTCAGGCGCGTCGCGACCGTTTCCTCGTTCAAGACGAAGTCGGCGTCGGGGTGCGCCAGCAATTCGCTGAAGAAGACGTTGACGGCGTCGCGCAAATGGGGACGGACGACCTGGCCGACGCGTTCGAGCAGCGCGCCGCCGTCGCCGATATAGATTTCCGCGAGCTTGCCGTGGCTGAGATCGTGCACGGCGCCTCCCCCTTGTCGTTGGGGAAGAGAGTGCCCGCGAACGGAAACTTTGTCGAGCGGCATGTTCGTGTTTCTCCGGTGGATAGAATAGGAATTCCCCGTGACGACCCCCTGACGAAACCCGTCCGGAAAAATCGTTTTTTGTCGAGGGCTTGTCCGGATCAGGTCCGTTTTGCTGCGGTCGCGAACATCCGGGTCGCCTCCCGGGCGACGGCGGCCGCATCGAGCCGGGCGACGCACGGGTACATGCCGGCTTCGGGCGGCAGGCGGCAATCGCCGAGGCAGCCTCGGCAAGGCATGTCGGCGTACAGGAACCGCGCGTTGGGCGGAATGACGGCGGCGTCGTAGGGAACGATCTCGCCGACGTAGGCGGCGCTCGCCAGGCCCAGCGTCGGCGCGCCCAGCGCGATCGCCAGGTGCATCAGCGCGGTATCGACCGAAACCACCAGCCGCGCCGCCCGCAAGGCGGGCACCAGCTCGGCGAACGTCGAGGTGTCGAGGCGCACGCGCGGCGGATTTTCCAAGGCGCGGTATTCGGGATGGGCGGCGAAATCGCCCGGCGCGCCGGTCACGAGGATTTCGGCCTCGGGCGGCAGCGCCGCGATCACGGCGCGCCACAGGGCGGGCGGAACCTGCTTGCGGGCCACCGCCGAGAACGGCTGCACGATAACGAGCGTCGTGGGTTCCCGCGCCGGAAAGGGCGCGGGATCGAAGATCGCGCGCGGCGGCGGGTCGTTCCGCCCGGTCAGTTCATTGGCGAAGCGGGTCCAGCGCACGATCTTGTCGACCAGCGCCGGGCCTGTGTCGAACAGGCGCGCGTAAAGGCGCCGGTTGCGATCCAGCGCGGCTTGGTATTTGGGCCAGGGGCGGGCAAGCATGGCCGCCGTCTCGGGGGCCTCGGCGGCCGCCAACAGGGCCTCGTCGAGAAGGGGATGGCGCAGGTGATCGACGCTGAGCGCCAAGCGGACGTTGAGCGCGCGGATGTCCAAGAGCGCCCGGCGGCGGTACAGGATGTTTTTGCGCAAGGCGCGGAAATCCACCGCGCGCACGGCGACGTTTTTAGGGAACAGGA
The DNA here is from genome assembly GCA_964365645.1 of uncultured Hyphomicrobiales bacterium. Classification (GTDB taxonomy): domain Bacteria; phylum Pseudomonadota; class Alphaproteobacteria; order Rhodospirillales; family 2-12-FULL-67-15; genus 2-12-FULL-67-15. Next base: position 2,486 of record CAYIQU010000375.1, read on the forward strand.
ACGCCATCTTGGCGGCGTCGCGGCGCAAGACGACGGTGACCGGCTCG
>CAYIQU010000376.1:0-2514 GCA_964365645.1 uncultured Hyphomicrobiales bacterium
ATTGTCTCGGGATGAGAAGGGCCGCCGCCGAAGCGGGAAGCGCAGTCGCGCGATCGCGAGAAATCGGTCGCGGGGTGTATGGGCTTTTAAACCGGCGCTGTCAAGCGCTGGATCGGACCAAGGGGCGTTTTACGCCCCCTCGCCTTCGGTTTTGCTCTTAGGCTTGGGCAAATCGAGGCGCAAATGAAGCTCTTTCAAGCGCGCGGGGTCGGCCGGCGCGGGCGCGCCCATGAGCAGGTCCTGGGCCTGCTGGTTCATGGGGAAAACGATGACTTCGCGGATGTTGGGTTCGTCGGCCAGCATCATGACGATTCGATCGATGCCCGGCGCGGACCCGCCGTGCGGCGGCGCGCCGAAGCGGAACGCCGACAGCATCCCGCCGAAGCGGCGTTCGACCTCTTCCTTGCCGTAGCCGGCGATTTCGAAGGCCCGGATCATGATTTCCGGGCTGTGGTTGCGGATCGCACCGCTGGACAGCTCGATGCCGTTGCAGACGATGTCGTACTGGAACGCGAGAATTTCGAGCGGGTCCTTGCCGTTCAGCGTCTCCAGCCCGCCTTGGGGCATCGAGAACGGATTGTGGCTGAACTCGATTTTCTTGGTGTCTTCGTTGAGTTCGTACATCGGGAAGTCGACCACCCAGCAGAAGCGGAAGGCCCCCTTCTCGATCAAATCCAATTCCTCGCCGATGCGGGTGCGCGCCAGCCCCGCGAATTTTTCCGCCTTCTTCTTCTCGCCGCAGACGAAGAAAACCGCGTCGCCGTCCTTGGCGCCGGTGGTCGCGCGCACGCGAGCGATGCGTTCCGCGTCCAGGTTCTTGCCGATGGGGCCTTTGGCCCCACCGCCCTCGAAAACCATATAACCGAGCCCGCCCGCGCCTTCGGCCCGCGCCCAGTCGTTGAGCTTGTCGAAGAAACTGCGCGGCTGCGCGCTCGCGCCCGGCGCGGGGACGGCGCGCACGACCGCGCCCTGGTCCACCAGCTTGGCGAACAGGCCGAAGCCCGAGCCGCGGAAAATTTCGGTCGCGTCGCTCATCACGATCGGATTGCGCAGGTCGGGCTTGTCGTTGCCGTATTTGAGCATGCTGTCGGCGAAGGTGATGCGCGGGAACGGCGGCTTGGTCACCGTGCGACCGGCGGCGAACTCCTCGAACACGCCCGCGAGCACCGGCTCGATGGCGGCGAAGACGTCTTCTTGCGTGACGAACGCCATCTCGAAGTCGAGCTGATAGAACTCGCCCGGGCTTCGGTCGGCGCGGGCGTCCTCATCGCGGAAACAGGGCGCGATCTGGAAATAGCGGTCGAAGCCCGACACCATCATCAGTTGCTTGAACTGCTGCGGCGCCTGGGGCAGCGCGTAGAACTGGCCGGGATGATTCCGGCTCGGCACCAAATAATCGCGGGCGCCCTCGGGCGAGCTGGCGGTCAGGATCGGGGTCTGGAATTCGACGAAGCCCTGGTCCGTCATGCGCTTGCGGATGCTGGCGATGACCCGGCTGCGCAGCAGGATGTTGCGATGCACCTTGTCCCGGCGCAAATCGAGAAAGCGGTAGCGCAGACGCAAGTCCTCGGGATACTCGATGTCGCCCGCGACCTGAATCGGCAAAACATCGGCGGGACTCTCGACGACAATGGCGTCGATGGCGATTTCGATTTCGCCGGTCGGAATGTTCGGGTTGATCGTCTCGGCGCTGCGCTTGACCACCCGGCCGGTGACGGTGATGACGCTTTCCGGGCGCACGCCCTCGGCCACCTTGAACAGCGGCCCCGAAATGTCGATGACGCACTGGGTCAGGCCGTAATGGTCGCGCAAGTCGATGAACAGGAGATTGCCGTGGTCGCGCTTGCGATGCGCCCAGCCCGAGAGGCGAACCGTCTTTCCGTCGTCGGCAAGCCGCAACTGGCCGCAGGTGTGGGTGCGATAGGGGTGCATGGGGCTTGAACTGTCCTAAACTGAAAGCGCGGGTCCGGTCGCGGATCGACCGGGGCGGGCAAAAGCACACCGGTAGGCGGGATTTGTCAAGCATCCGGGACATTGACCCGAGGACCTAAAAGCGCCACATCTGCGGGGTGAGAACGAAGGAACCGCCCATGTCCCCGCGCGCCGACGCCCCCGAAGCCGCCCCCCGCCGCCTGGGTTCCGACCTGGGACCGGCCCGCTGCCCCGATTGCGGCGAGCGCCAGAACGTCGCCGTGGGCGAATTCGACCCGAAACGCGAACCTTTCGGCCCGGTGCACTGCATGGTCTGCGGCCACCTGTTCACCCGCAACGAATTCAAGGATGGTCTTGCCGCTCCTGGATCGAAGCGCCCCATCTAACGGGCGATTGACCGCCACCCTTTCCGCCCGGCACCTGATCGGCTATACCGCCTACGATGAATCTGATCACCGAATCCACCCAGCTCGCCGCCTTCTGCCGCCACATCGCCGGCGCGCCGTTCATCACGGTCGACACCGAGTTCATGCGGGAGAAAACCTTCTGGCCCATCCTCTGCGTCCTGCAGGTGGCCGGCGG
>CAYIQU010000377.1:0-2512 GCA_964365645.1 uncultured Hyphomicrobiales bacterium
GGGCCGTCGCGCGGGGATGGGCGTGGCCAGGCGGCGGGCGGCTTCGGGGCTGGGCGGCGCGGGCGCGCGCGCCGGCGTGTGGCTGCCCCGGCGCGAAAACGGTTTCAGCGGCGGCGCGGACCCGCCGCCTTCGTCCGCCGGGCCACGGGTCGGTTCGCTGCGATGATGTGCACGCATGATGTCGCTCCCTCGTTTCATCCGCCGCGTCGCGTTCGGACCCGCGATTATTATTGCCCGTTGATCCGGGGGGCGATTTGGGGAATCGGTTTTTCCGGCGATCCCCGGCCGGCGTCGCTTCCTTCGGCGTTCCGCCATTGGTGGAAAAGATGAACCATGGCGGCGGTGGCGACGACGGGCGCCAGCAGGTTGAGCAGCGGCACCGTCAACATCCCCGCGGCGATCATTCCCGCCGCCCACAGGGGCCACCGGTAGCGTTTGGCCAGCGCGCGGGCTTCGTCGTCATCGATGCGCCGGGCCGCGACCAGCTCGAAATATTCCCGTCCCAAAAGATACCCGTTCGCCGGATAGAAGACAAAAGGGAAAACCGGCGGCACGAACAGGAACGGCAGGATCAGCAGGTTGACCGCGCCGACGACGGCGAGGAAACGCGTCGTCGCCCAAGCCATTTCCCCCAGGCGCGGCGCGCGGGCCGGCGCCAAGTTCGGGAAGTGGCGGGCCTCGACGGCCGCGGCCACGTCTTCCAGGAAAACGGCGACGCCGGCGCTGGCGACGCCCGGAAACAGGATCCAGCTCAGCAGCGCGACGCCCGCCCAGCCCAGCATGGTCGCCAGCGTGTCGAGCCAGGGCATTCCGGAGACGGCCAGCAGGGGCAGCGCCCATGCCGCGCCCGCCCATAACAAGACGACGGCGAGAACGGCGATGAAGAACGCGCGCCAAACGGCCCCGCGCACCGCGCCGTCCGATAGTTGCGCCAGGGCCAGAAAATAGGCGCGAAACATGCACATCCTCCGGGAAAGCGGGTTCTTTGTTAACGGGCCTCCCGCGCGGGCGCAAGCGATCCCCGCTCCTTGTCGGCAAAACGAGCAGGCCCCTGGCGAAAGGGGCAAACCGGCCTAAATCCGACCTTGAGGGCCGAAGCGTCGCGAGTATACTCCGCGCGCTTTTCAGGCCCCCTCGGAAACCGGCCCATACTCCGGCCTTTGGACCCATGCCGCACCGCCGCCATGCTCCCGCCCGCTTCGACGTCGTCGGCATCGGCAACGCCATCGTCGACGTGCTGGCGCACGCCGACGACGCGTTCCTGGCGCAACACACGCTCGCCAAGGGCGCGATGACCTTGATCGACGCGGCGACGGCGGAAAAGCTCTACGCCGCCATGGGGCCGGGGCTGGAATGCTCGGGCGGCTCGGCGGCCAACACCATCGCCGGGCTGGCGTCGGCGGGCGGCGCGGCCGCGTTCGTCGGCAAGGTCCGCGACGACCAATTGGGCCGGGTCTTCGCCCACGACATCCGCGCGGCGGGCGTCGCCTTCGAGACCGCCCCGGCGCCGCGCGGCGCGCCGACCGCGCGCTGCCTTATTTTCGTTACCCCCGACGCCCAGCGCACCATGCAGACCTATTTGGGCGCCTCGGTCGGCCTGGGGCCCGACGACATCGACCCGAAACGGATCGCCGATTCGAAGGTCGTCTATCTCGAAGGGTATCTTTGGGACCCGCCGGCGGCGAAGGATGCGTTCCGCCGCGCGGCGAAGGCGGCCAACGACGCGCGGCGCCTGGTCGCGCTGTCGCTCTCGGACCCCTTCTGCGTCGATCGCCATCGCGCGGACTTTCTCGACCTGGTCGAACGGCACGTCGATCTGCTGTTCGCCAACGAGGAAGAAATCAAGTCGCTCTACCGGGTCGACAGCTTCGACGCGGCGCTGCAAAAGGTGCGCGGCCATTGCCAGGTCGCGGCGCTGACGCGCAGCGCCCGTGGCGCGGTGATCGTCGCCGGCGACGAGGTCCACGTCATCGACGCCCAGCCGGTCGCCCATGTCGCGGACACGACGGGCGCGGGCGACGCGTTCGCCGCCGGGTTCCTGTACGGCTTCACCCACGGCTTCGATTTGGCCCGCGCCGCCAAGGCCGGCGCCGTCGCCGCGGCGGAAGTCATCGCCCACGTCGGCGCCCGGCCCGAGGTTTCCTTCAAGGAATTGTTCGCCGTCCATCTCAAATAGCGCCTTGCCGGCGGTCCGGCGCGGCCCGCCCTCCCCTCACACCCTTTGGATGTTTTCATGAACCTTCGCAATATCGCCATCATCGCCCACGTCGACCACGGCAAGACCACGCTGGTCGACGCGCTTCTGCGCCAGAGCGGATCGTTCCGCGCCAACCAGAAAGTCGCCGAGCGCGCCATGGACAGCAACGAGCTGGAACGCGAGCGCGGCATCACCATTCTCGCCAAGTGCACCTCGGTGGTTTGGAACGACGTGCGCATCAATATCGTCGACACGCCCGGCCACGCCGACTTCGGCGGCGAGGTCGAGCGCATTCTCGGCATGGTCGACGGCGTG
>CAYIQU010000378.1:0-2492 GCA_964365645.1 uncultured Hyphomicrobiales bacterium
CACCATCGCCTACAACATGTTCCGCGCCTGGTACGTGCCGTTCTACGACTACGGCATCATTCACGGCGATCCGCATCTCGGCAATTACACGGTGCGGCCGAACGGCGACATCAACCTTCTCGACTTCGGCTGCATCCGCGTTTTTCCGCCGTCCTTCGTCCGCGCGGTGATCGATCTCTACCGCGCGCTGCGCGACGGCGACGAGGCGCTGGCCGTATCCGCCTACCGGACCTGGGGGTTCAGCCGGCTGGATCGCGAATTGATCGCCGTCCTGAGCCAGTGGGCGCAATTCCTCTACGGGCCGCTGATGCAGGACAAGGTGCAGAAGATCCAAGACAGCGGCAACACCGCCTACGGCGCCAAGGTCGCGGGCAAGGTGCATCGCGAACTGCGCACGATCGGCGGCGTCGCCCCGCCGCGGGAATTCGTGCTCATGGACCGGGCCGCGGTCGGCCTGGGCAGCGTCTTCACCCACCTGAAGGCGGAGATCAATTGGCACCGCCTGTTTCACGACCTGATCGACGATTTCGACGAAAAGGCCCTGGCCGAGCGCCAGCGCAAGGTTCTCGTCCGATTCGAGATTCCACCCGCCGATTGAGGGGTGATACACTGGCGCAACGGCAGGGAGGCCCCATGATCGTGACGACGACCCCCGGCGTCGATGGGCGCAAGATCGGCGACTACCTCGGCCTCGTCTCCGGCGAGGCGGTGATGGGCACCAATATTTTCCGCGATTGGTTCGCCGGCATCCGCAACATCGTCGGCGGCCGGTCCGGTTCCTATGAAAAGGAATTGAAGGCCGGGCGCGAGGCCGCCGTCGCGGCCATGCTGGAGCAAGCCCAGGCGCTCGGCGCCGACGCGGTGGTCGGCGTCGACCTCGATTACGAAGCGATCGGCGGCGACGACAAGACCATGCTGATGGTCAGCGTCAACGGCACCGCCGTCAAATTCGCGTAGTATCCCGGGTGGGCATGGAAAAACGCAGCGTCAAGAAAGGCGAAAGGGTTTTCGCCGAGGGCGACGCGGGCGACGCCGCTTTCGTCGTCGAGGTCGGCTCGATCGCCATCATCAAGAACATCGAAGGCACCGACATGCGGCTGGCCACGGTTGGGCCGGGCGGGCTGTTCGGCGAGATGGCGATCCTCGACGGCTCGCCGCGCATGGCCCGCGCCGAGGCGCTGGAGGAATCGCTGCTGCTGGTCGTGCCGCGCGGCGTTCTCGACGCCAAGTTCCGCAAATCCGATCCTTTTTTGCAGACGCTGGTTCGCATCCTGGTTTCCAACCTGCGCAGCGTTCATCACGTCTATATGAAGCGTCCGCGCAGCTCGCAGGACTTTCTCAATTCCTTGAGTTTCAACGCGACCAGTCTCGCCGTCTATTTGGAAAAGCTGGAAGATCCGGAACTGATGGATGCGGCGGGGCCGCCGCTGGCCGCCGTGCAGGCTTCGGTTCTGGAATTGAAACAGCTGTTCGCCGGCCACCGCGACCGCCGCGCCAGCGTTCTTAACGAGGCCGAGATGGTCGTGCCTGTTTCCCGCCGCCCGCTCGGGGACGGCAAGGACTCCCCGTAAGGACGGCTCAGCGCCCACCCCCGTCTACGGGAATTGCCTGCCGCGACGGGGCCTTGCCGCGCCGTGGCGGCCGTCTTGAAACGGCTTGTGTGAAACGGCGGGACAGGGCATAACGTCCGCCCGTTTTGGTATCTGGCATATAAGAACCGCCAGGGAGCCCTTGCAGGAATCTGTTCATGAAAATCGCGATACCCAAGGAACGTCGTCCGGGCGAACGCCGAGTGGCGGCGACCCCCGAAATTGTTAAGAAGCTGATAGCCCTTGGCGCCGAAGTGACCGTCGAAGCGGGCGCGGGCGAAGGCTCGTCGTTCACCGACGAGGCTTATCGCGCCGCCGGGGCGACCGTCGCGGCGGACGCGAAGGCCGCCGTTTCCGACGTCGACATGGTCTGGAAGGTGCGCTCGCCCGAAGCGGCCGAGATCGGCGCCATCAAGAAGGGCGCGATCCTGGTCGCCCACATGGCGGCGCTGACCGACCGGGCCGGGGTCAAGGCTTGCGCCGACGCCGGATTGACCGTGTTCGCCATGGAACTGATGCCGCGCATCACGCGGGCCCAGAGCATGGACATTCTGTCGTCGCAGTCGAATCTCGCCGGCTATCGCGCGGTGATCGAGGCGGCGAGCGAATTCGGCCGCGGATTCCCGATGATGATGACGGCCGCCGGCACCGTGGCGCCGGCCAAGGTGTTCATCATGGGCGTCGGCGTCGCCGGCCTGCAGGCGATCGCGACGGCCAAGCGCATGGGCGCGATCGTCACCGCCTACGACGTGCGCGCCGCGACCAAGGAACAAGTCGAAAGCCTGGGCGGCAAGTTCGTGGTGGTGGACGAAGAGGCGATGAAGACCGCCCAGACCGCCGGCGGCTACGCCAAGGAAATGAGCGAGGACTACAGGAAAAAAGAGCAGGCGGTCATCGCCGAGC
>CAYIQU010000379.1:0-2476 GCA_964365645.1 uncultured Hyphomicrobiales bacterium
ATCACCGTGATCACCGGCAACAGCGCGTTGCGCATGGCGTGGCGGGAGATGACCAGGCGCTCGAACACGCCCTTGGCGCGCGCGGTGCGGATGTAATCCTCCTGCAGCACTTCCAGGATGGTCGAGCGGGTCATGCGCGTCGCCACCGCCGAATAGCGATAGCCGACGGCCATGGCCGGCCAGATCAACTGCGCCAGGTTCTGGCCCGGGTCCTCGATGAACGGCGTGAAGGTCAGCGGCGGGATCCAGTTGAAGGTGAACAGCAGCGACAGAATGATGATCATGCCCAACCAGAAGGACGGCACCGCCAGCCCGGCGATGGCGAAAAGGCGGATCAGGTGATCGGGCCAGCGGTCCTTGAACAGGGCGGCGAGCGTGCCGAGCGGCAGCGCCAGCAGCGTCGCCAGGACGGTGGCGATGACCGCGACCTCGATGGACAATTCCAGCCGGATGCTGATTTCCTCGGCGACCGAGCGGCCCGTCCACATGGACGTGCCCAGATCGCCGGTCAACAGCCCGCCCATCCAGTCGCCGAACTGGGCCGGCAGGGATTTATCCAACCCGAGGCGGGCCCGCTCCATCGCCAGGATTTCGGGCGAGACTTGGCCGCCTTCGGCGCGCAGGCGCAACTCGACGATGTCGCCGGGCATGACCCGCAACATGAAGAACACCAGGACCGCGACCCCCAGCAGGGTCGGGATCATCAGCAAGAATCGGTGATTGGGGTAGCGCAGCATGTATTATCGCCAAACCAGCGGGAGGGGATAGTAACGCGGGGCCCGGGCGAACCCCGCCCGGACGCCTTGTCGCGGTGCCTTTTCTCTACTGGTCGAGCCAGACGCCGGCCAGGTCCTGGTTCAGGTAATGACTGGGCGTGATGTGCCAACCCTTCAGTTCCTTCCAGTGGATGATGGTGCGGTGCCACCAGATGGTCGGGAAGGTATGGGCCTCGTCGAAGACGCGCTTTTCGAACTCGCGGACCAGGCGATAGCGTTCCTTCTCGTCGGTGGCGCGGGCCTGCCGGTCGTAGAGGTCGTCCAGCTTGGCGTCGTCGTAGCGGGCGTAGTTGATGGACGAGCGCTTGGCCGAGATGTACTTGAGCAGCTGCTGGTTGGGATCGTCCATGTAGTCGCAGTTGAAGTCGAGGCCGGCTTCGTAATTGCCGCTCGACATCGCCGCCTGGTAGAGCTTGGTCTCAAGCTGTTCGTGCTCGACCGTGACGCCGATCTGGCGCCATTGGTCGATCAGGAACACGCCGACCGGCGTGTAGGGCATCGAGACGTTGCGGTTGAGGAACTTGAACTTGAGGTTCGACACCCCGGCGTCCTTCAACAGCTTCTTCGCTTCCTCGCGGGATTTCTTGATGTCCCGGCTGAAGCCCGGATATTGCACCAACTCGCTTTCCTTCGCCGCCAGCGAATAGCCCGGCCGCAGCACGCCGCCGACGTCGCGGACCAGCGCGATCTTCGAGAGCGCCTGCGAACCCTGCCAACGGTCGATGGCCAGCGACAAGGCGCGCCGCACGCGGGCGTCGTTGAACGGCTTCTTCTCGCTGTTGAAGGTCACGACCAGGCTGCACACCCAAGGCGATTCCTGGACGACGATCTTGTCGCCGAGCGCGGATTTCAGCTTGTCGCGATCGGCGGGCGAATGGCCGCGGAATTCGACCAGCACTTCGCCGGCCTGGAGCGCGTTGACCATCGCCGCGCCCTTGATGAACACGGCGCGGAAACCGTCGAGATAGGGCTTGCCCGCGTCATAATAGTCGGCGAAGCGCTCGCCGATCCAATGCGATCCGGCGACGTGGGTGACGAACTTGAACGGCCCGGTGCCCATGATGTTCTTTTCCGGGAACTTAGGGTCCTGCTTCAGCTTCGCCGCGCTGTAGACGCAATCCCACGGCGAGGCGAACTGCGCCAGAATTCCCGCGACCGGCGCCTTCAGGCGGAACACGACCGTAAGCGGGTCCGGCGTCTCGACCGCCTTGATGTCCTGATAGGCCGCCTTGCGCAGGCTGATCACGCCCTGGGGCGGGCTGATGATGCGCTCGTAGCTGGCCTTGACGTCGGCCGAGGTCAGGGCCGAGCCGTCGTGGAACTTCACGTTCGGCTTCAGCTTGAAGGTGTAGGTCAGCTTGTCCGGGGACTCGGTCCACGAGGCCGCCAGGTCGCCGACGACGGCCGGGTACTTGGCCTCGTCGAACTTGAGCAGCGTCGAGTAGTGCGGCCGGACCGGGTGGATGAAGGCGAACGAGCTGTTGGCGTGACAGTCGTAGTTGGGCGGTTCGGCGGAAACGGCGAACTTCAGGATGCCGCCTTTTTTCAGCGCCTGCGCCTGGCCGGCCGCGGGCCACAACAGGGCGCACGCGGCGGCGAGTAAAAGACCAAAGCGAACGTTCATGACGATGTTTCCTTCCTGTTTGACTTTATTATTCATGCGCTTGAACGCGCACGGCTTAAGCGTAAAGACAGGCCGC
>CAYIQU010000380.1:0-2475 GCA_964365645.1 uncultured Hyphomicrobiales bacterium
GACCGACGGCCAGGGCCGCACGGTCGATTTCCGCAACGCCCTGATCGTGCTGACCTCGAACTTGGGCGGCGACATCCTGGCGGCGCAGGAGGAAGGCCACGATTCCGACGAGGTGCGCGCGCCCGTGATGGAGGTCGTGCGCCGCGCCTTCCGGCCCGAATTCCTGAATCGCCTCGACGAGATTATCTTGTTCCATCGCCTGACCCGCGCGCAGATGGACGGAATTGTGGATATCCAGTTGGGCGGCTTGCGCAAGCTGCTGGCCGAACGCAAGATCGCGCTTGAGATGGACGCCCGCGCCCGCGCCTGGCTCGCAGCCCAAGGCTTCGATCCGGTCTACGGCGCGCGCCCCTTGAAGCGCGTTATCCAGAAGGCGCTGCAAAACCCGCTGGCCGAGCGCATCCTCGCCGGCAAGATCAAGGACGGCGAAACGGTGCGCGTCACCACCGGCGACGGCGCGCTGGTCATCAACGGCGAAAAGATCAAGGCCGCGGCGGAGTAGACTCAACGCCGGGCTTGGGAATGGCTCGCGGTTTTGACCGGCTGGGCGGGCGTGGCCTCGGCCGCCAGGCGTTCCAGGTCCTTCTTGGTCTGCTGGAAGCGGACCAGGTCCTTGCCGTCCAGCTTCGGGCCGACCGGCATTTTGACCTTCAGCGGATTGGTCTGGGTGCGGCCGACCAGGATTTCGTAATGCAGGTGCGGGCCGGTGGAGCGTCCGGTCGTGCCGACATAGCCGATGACGTCGCCCTGGCGCACGCGCTTGCCGGCGGTAATGGCCTTGCCGAACCGGCTCATGTGGGCGTACGCGGTCGCGTATTGGCCGTTGTGGCGGATCTGCACGTACTTGCCGTAGGCGCCCTTGAATTCGGCCTGGGCGACGGTGCCGTCGCCCGCGGCGTAGATCGGCGTGCCGGCGGGCGCGGCGAAATCGACGCCGCGGTGCATGGCGGTGTAGCCGAGGATCGGATGCGTCCGCCGGCCGAAGCCCGAGGACAGCTTGGCGCCGTCGATGGGCGTGCGCAGCAGCGCCTTGCGCACGCTTTCGCCCTTGTCGTTGAAATAGTCGGCGTGGCCGTCCGACACGGCGTGGCGGTAAACCGCCTTGCGCGCGCCGGAAAGGGTCAGGGCCGCGTATTGGATCGCGCCGGCGTGAACCGTTTCGCCCTCGTCGTTGCGGACCGCCTCGAACACGACCTCGAAGGCGTCGCCGCGCTGGATGTCGCGCTGGAAGTCGACGTCGTAGGAATAGACGCGGATCAGTTCGGCCATCACGCGGGCGGGAATGCCGGCGCGGGTGCCGGCGACGTACAGGCTGCTGTCGATGGCGCCGGCGGCGCGCACCGGGGCGCGGGTCAGTTCGGCCTGCCATTCGGTGGCGCTGAAGCCCTCGTCGGCCCGCGCGATCTCGATCCGCCGGCTGTAGTCGGGGGCGAAGGAAAAGCCCTCGAAACGCGGCGCCTCGACGGCCTCGAAGCCGACCGGCGCGGTGAACGAAAGTTCGATGTCCTGGCCGGTGCGGATGGATTTGGGGTTGAACACGTCCTGCAGCGCGGCGATGGCGGCCTGCGCGTCGTCGCGGGAAACGCCGTGCCGCGTCAACAGGGCGGCGAAGGAATCGCCCGCGCGCATGGCGACAGTTTCGCTGTAGGCGGTGCCGGCGGCGCCGTCCAGCGTCGCGCCGTCGGCGTCCTCGAATTCCGTGCCGCGCAGCCATTGGAGAGTCGCCGCCGCGAAGGGATTGCCCAGCGACAGGGGCGCCTTGGCGAACGTGCCGTCGTCGCCGATGCTCACGCGGGCGACGGCGCCGGCGATCGGGCGCGGGGGGAATGCGGCGAGCAGGGCCAGGGCGACGGTGCCGGCGGCCAGCGCCGTGACCGGGACGAACGTTCGAATAAGCATCGCGCGGTTTTTATCCCTCAAGGCGGTTCGAGTCTTTTGTCGCTTCGCCCGACTTCTGTCGCGCTACGCTTTGTTTTGTCGCTTCGCCCGATTTCTGTCGCGCTACGCTTTGTTTTGTTGCTTCGCCCGACTTCTGTCGCGCTACGCGGATCGCGCGTTCCGGGCCGATTGCGGCGGGCCTGGATTCGCAAGGCGCCAGAATGGATTCCAAGGCGAATCCCTGTCAAGCGCCGAACGCGGATTTTTCAACGAAATCAAGGCTATGGTTAACCTGGTTAAGGGCGGGTTAGCGCGAAGCCGAAAGGGATTGTTCGGGCCGGAGCGGAATTTTTTTGTGTTCGGGGGCTCTCGGCCGCCGGGCCGGATGGGGGGCAAAAGCCGCGCCGTTGCGGGCTTTTTTTGCGGTCGCGCCGCGCCGCAGAAAGGTGTTTGACAGCCCCCCGCGTTCCCCCTATAAGCCGCCCTCCCGCGAAGGCGTGAAAGCCTCGGTTTTCCGCCCTCTCGCGGGTGTTTTTTGGCTTTGTGTTCTTGGACAAGTGGATAAGAGGAAGGGATGCGTGGGCGGCGGCTCGCGGG
>CAYIQU010000381.1:0-2454 GCA_964365645.1 uncultured Hyphomicrobiales bacterium
CAAACAGGACCTCGGATTGGAAGACGAAGCGGTCGCCGACGATGCGGATGTCGGGGCGCGAGCCGAGAACCTCGCGCAGCCGTCCGAAGAATTCGGACCGGTAGCGCGACAATTCCTGGACCTTGCCGGCGAGCGCGGCGTTCAGCCGGTTGCCGAGCGCGCTGATCTGGACCTTCTGTTCCTCCGACAGCCGTTCCGAGGCCTGGAGGGTCTGGTTGAGGCGGGCAAGCTGTTCGCGCAACTCGGCCATCTGGCGGTTGAGCAGCGCGGCCTGGGCCCGGGCGCTGTCGGAGACCTTGCGCTCCTCGATCAGCGCCCGGTCGGTGGCCTCGGCCTTGCCCGCCAGCGCGGCGGTCTTCTTTTCCAGCTCGTCGCGGAACGCGGTCAGCGCGGCGATGTCGGCGACCAATCCGGCGATCTTCGTTTCGCCGGCGGCGAGGGCTTCGCGCGACCCCTTGAGGTCGGTTTCCGTTTCCGCGAGCTTGAGGCCGAGCGCGCGGCCTCGATCCGCCAATTCGTCGCGGGCGGCGATGGAAACCTGAAGCTCCTGCGACATCTGCGTGATGTTGGTACGCAAATCCTGGTTCGCCTTGCGCTCCATCGAGAGAAGCTGGGCCAGTTCACCCATGTCGCCTTCCATCCGGCGCAAGGCGGTGTCGCGGCCCATCAGCGCCTCGCCGAGGAAGAACTGGGCGAGCACGAAAACGGTCAGCAGAAAGACGAGTGCCAGCAGCAGCGTCGTCAGCGCATCGACGAAGCCGGGCCAGATGTTGACGCTGCGCTGCGGGCGGCGGGAAGCGAATTCCATGGGCGGCGCGTCCTTAAAGGCGGGCGATCAGCGTCCGCCGGGTTCGGCGGCGGCGGCGATGGTGCGGGCCAGCAGCTTGATCTCGCTCCGCACCTGGCCGACCAGATGGTCGCGCCCGGTGCGGGCTTCCTCGACCAGGCGGGTCAACTGAACGTCGAGATTGCGGATGTGGCCGCGCGTGGCTTCATCCAGGCCGCCCGCCCCGCCGCGCGCGCCGGCGTCGGCCAGCTTGGACAGGACCTGCTTCATTTCGGTGTGGGATTCGGCCAGCGCCCGCATCAGGGACTGCTCGGTCCGCATGTGATCGACCAAGGTGGAAAGCTGCGTGCCCAGCGTCGTCAGCGCGGCGGCGGAGGCGGCGCGGTTTTCCTCGCCCCGCCCGATGGCGCGCTGAAGACCATCGAGGCTTTCGGCGGTCTGTTCGAGCAGGGCCTGGACGTAAGCCGGCACCGACTGGTCGCTTTCGGCGGCCATGAGTCCGCTCGAAAGCCGCGTCTGGCCGGACAGCCATTCCTCCATCTCGTTGAAGAACTGGTTCTGCGCCTGGCCGGCTTGAAGATCGAGAAAGCCCAGCACCAGCGACGAGGCCAAGCCGAACAAGGAGGATGAAAAGGCGGTCCCCATGCCGGTGAGCGGCGCCTCCAGTCCCTTTTTCAATTCGCCGAACATGGAAACCGCGTCGCCGCCGCCGCCGCCGACGCTGAGCCCCGCGATCACGTTGCGGATCGAGGACATGGTTTCCAGCAGTCCCCAAAAGGTGCCGAGCAGGCCGAGGAAAATGAGCAGGCCGACGAGATAGCGGGAAATGTCCCGCGATTCGTCCAGCCGGGCGCTGATGCCGTCCAGGACCGAACGCATGGCCAGGGCCGAGAGCACCAGTCGCCCGCTGCGTTCGCGCAGCATCGCCGCCAGCGGCGCCAGCAGTCGGGGCGGGTGGGTATGCGACAAGGGCGGCTTGTCGCCGCGGAAGCTCTCAAGCCACGCCAGTTCCGGGTAGAGCATCAGGACTTGGCGGACGTTGAACAGGATGCCGAGGAGGAAAACGCCGAGGATCAGGCTGTTGAGCGGCGGGTTGGCGAGAAAAGCGGTGCGGAGCGGCGCGTTCCAAATCGCGACCAGCACGAACGCCACCGCCAGGAATACCGCCATGCGGACAAGAAACCGGCGCGGACGTGCCATGCTCCGCCCTCCAAGGTTATGCGACGTTACAGGGGCCGTGGCGCGGCGTCAGCGTTCGCTGAGCGACACGTCCACCCGGTTCGCGGGTTCGTCCGGGGCCTTGTCGCCGAGCGCGCGAACGTCGATGCGCGTGCTCCGCACGCCGTTGTCGATCAGGAACGTGCGCACGGCCAAGGCTCTGGACAGCGACAGCCGCCGCGCGGCGCTGGAGGACAGATCGCCCCCGGCGGCGTAGGCGACGAGTTGCATTCTCAAGGCTTCCTTCGTCTTCATCTGTTCGGCCAAGTCCTTGAGCCGGCCCTGCACGTCGCTGGGCAGGCGGCTTTCGCCGCCGGCGAACGAAATCTGCATCACCCGGTCGCCCGCGGGCGCGACGGGGGGAAGGGCCGCTTGGGCCGGAGCTTCGGGCGGCTTGGCGGCGGCGGGCGGCGGCCCGGGCGCGGTCGCACCCGCCGCCGGGGGCGTGG
>CAYIQU010000382.1:0-2434 GCA_964365645.1 uncultured Hyphomicrobiales bacterium
GGCGCTGGAAAACGTCGCCCTGTGGCACGAGCGGGACATCTCGCATTCCTCGGTCGAGCGCATGATCGCGCCGGACGCGACCGTGACGCTCGACTTCGCGCTCAACCGCGTCGCCGGCGTGATCGAGAAGCTGCTGGTTTACCCCGAGAGGATGCGCCGCAATCTCGACGCGCTGGGGGGGCTTGTGTTCTCGCAGCGGGTTCTGCTGGCGCTGACGCAAGCGGGCATGAGCCGCGAGGCGGCCTATACGGCCGTCCAGCGCAACGCCATGCGGGTGTGGGAAAAAGGCGGCGATTTCCTGGCACTGTTGAAGGCCGACCGCGAGATCGCCCGTCATGTCCCGGCCAAGCAACTGGCCGCCATGTTCGACATGCGCTACCACACCAAGAACGTGGATGCGATCTTCGCCCGAGTGTTCGGAAAATCGGCGAAGACCGCGAAGCGAAAGTAGCCCGAAGCTACTTCTTCTTCGCCTTCTGTTCCTTGACGACGCTATCCAGCGCGGCGGCGTGGCAACGCTTGATTTCCCGTTCCACGTCGTGGCGGGTGACGTGCGCCTTGCGGGCGGCGACGTCCTTCATCACCTTGGCGATCAGGTCCTCGTGGCCGGGTTTTTCCAGATCGGCGAGAACCAATTCCTTGCCGTAGGCTTCGCGCTGGGCGGCGTTCAGGCCGAGCTTGTCCGCCAGCCATTCGGCCAGCATCCTGTTGCCGCGCGACTGGGCCTTGAATTTCAATTCCTCGTCGAGCTTGAACTTGCTCTCGAAGCCCTTTTCGCGTTCCTGGAAAGCGTCCGACATGATGAAAACTCCGGAATGGGTGGCGTGCCGGGAATGTATGGCGCGGACAGGCCCCTTGCAACCCGCCCGCCCAGATAGTCGCAAAACCGGGAACCGTCCGGGGGTGGATTGCATCGCCCCCTTCCCCGCCGTACATTCCCAGTAGGCCCCTTTCCGGAGTTGTTCCCATGTCGGACTTCTTCAGCGAGCGCGAAAAGGCCTTCGAGGCCAAATACAAGCATGACCAGGACTTGAAATTCCAGGCCCAGTCCCGAAGCAACAAGCAGTTCGGACAATGGCTCGGCGAGAAGCTCGGCTTATCGGCGGCCGCGCAGGAAGCCTACGGCCAGGAACTGGTCGCCGCGCGCCTCAACACGCTTGTCCGTGAAGAGTTGATTAAGAAAATCATGAAGGATATCGCCGCCCATAAAGCCGATATCAGCGAGCCCGAAGTGCGCAAGGCGCTGGATCGTTTCTACGCGATCGCGCAGGAAGAAGTCGCCAAGGAACGGGTGGAGAAGAAAAAGTAAGGCTACTTCTTTTCGCGCGGGTTCGCTTTCGAGTCGAACACGCGGGCAAAATCGGCTCCATCGCGGCCACGCCGGTTATTGAGTACGGACCCTAGAGCATGGCGCGAAGTCCTTGCGCGCCGTAACATCACCTTATGTGCACCGTCGTCGTCCTGTTCCGCCCCGGCCATCCCTGGCCGATGATCCTCGCCGCCAACCGCGACGAAATGGCGAGTCGCCCGTGGCGGGCGCCGGCGCGCCATTGGCCCGACCGCCCCGACGTGGTCGCGGGCCTGGACGAGTTGGCGGGCGGAACCTGGCTCGGCCTCAACCGCGACGGCGTGCTGGCCTGCGTCTTGAACCGGCGCGGCACGCTGGGGCCCAAGACCGGCCTGCGCAGCCGGGGCGAATTGCCCCTCGAAGCCCTCGATCACGCCGACGCCCGCACCGCGACCCAGGCCCTGTCCCACATCGAGCCCGCCAGCTATCGCGCCTTCAACATGGTGATCGCGGACGCCCGGGAAGCGTTCTGGCTGCGCCTCGGGGGCGAGGAGACGGGCGAGGAGGATACCGGCAACGGCCGAACCATCGCCTCCCGGGCGGTGGAGGCCTACGCCTTGCCCGAAGGGCTTTCCATGATCACGGCCTACGACCGCAACGACGAAAGCTCGCCCCGGATCGGATTCCACCTGCCCCGCTTCCGGGCCGCTCCGGCGCCCGAGCCCGAGACCGGCGCATGGGGCCGATGGCCCGCCTTGATGGCGAGTTCCGAGCGCGCGCCCGGGCAGGGCGCCCACGGCGCCATGCGGATCGAGACGACCGGCGGATTCGGCACCGTTTCCTCGTCGCTGATCGCCCTGCCGGCGCCGGGGCGCTTCGGCATCAAGCCGGTCTGGCTGTTCGCGCCGGGGCCGTCGGGCGCGGCGGCCTATGCGCCGGTCGCGCTTTAGCCCCGAAAGCACCCGCGATTCCAAGGGGATTCGGCGTGCCGGGCGCGCGGCGCGGAGCATTTGTTTTGCCCTCGCCCCCCTGCTATACCACGGCCGTGGAACGCCTCGCGCGAGGCTGTTTTCAGCGATTTTCCCCGGCGATTTCTCATCATGAGCCGACGCAGACGCATCTACGAAGGCAACGCCAAGGTCCTGT
>CAYIQU010000383.1:0-2431 GCA_964365645.1 uncultured Hyphomicrobiales bacterium
GACGACGGTGGAAAGCTTGTACTCGGCCTTGTAGGCCGGGGCTTGAGCCTGGGCTTGGGGGGGGGCGAACGGCGTCGCCAGGGCAAAGGTCGCGCTCGCCGCGACGGCGGCGAGAAGAAGCGTGCGTCTCATCATGGTCGTAGGCCTCCTGGGTTGGATCGTTGCGGGGTGGACGAAGATACGCGGGGGGTACGCTTGGTTCCGTTTCCGGCCGCGCGGCGGGCGCACGCCGCGCGGGCCGCGCGGGCGATGTCGGCGGCCGTGACCAGGGCGGCTTGTTCCATCTCGGGCGCGTAGGCGACGGGGATGCGCGGCGCGCCCAGCCGGCGGATGGGCGCCTTCAGCCGGTCGCCCACGTCCTCGGCGACGGTGGCGGCGATCTCGGCGCCGAAGCCGCCGGCGCGGACCGCCTCGTGGGCGACCACCAGCCGGCCGGTGCGCGCGACCGACGAGCACACCATGTCCTTGTCCCACGGCCAGAGGGTGCGCAGGTCGATGACCTCGGCGGCGATGCCGTCCTCGGCCAGGCTCGCGGCGGCCTCCAGCGTCGCGTGCAGGGTGCGCGACCAGCTGACCAAGGTGACGTCGCGGCCCCGGCGCGCGACGCGGCCCTTGCCGAGGGGCGCGATTTTTTTGTCCACCGGGCCGCGCAGGGGCCACAGTTCCTTGTGCTCCATGAACACGACCGGATCGTCGTTGGCGATCGCCGCGCGCAGCAATCCGTAGGCGTCGCCCGGCGTCGCCGGCGCGACCACGACCAGGCCCGGCACGTGGGCATACCACGCTTCCAGGGATTGGGAATGCTGGGCCGCCGACGACCACCAGATGCCGATGGGCTGGCGCACCACCACCGGCACGCGCGCCTGGCCGCCCAGCATGAAGCGCGCCTTGGCCGCCTGGTTGACCACCTCGTCGGCCGCGCACACGGCGAAATCGCAATAGCGCAGTTCGACCACCGGCCGCAGGCCCGCCAGCGCCATGCCGACGCCGACGCCCATGATCGCGGATTCGGAAATGGGCGTGTCGATGACGCGGCCTTCGCCGAACCGTTCGGCCAGGCCCTTGTACTGGGCGAACACGCCGCCGCGTCCCAGGTCCTCGCCCAGCGCGACGACGGATTTGTCGGCCTTCATGGCGTCGGCCAGCGCGGCGCGGGCGGCCTCGGCGTAGGTCATCACAGCCATTGGCCGTCCCCTGCGTCCTGGACGTCGGTGAAGGCATCGGCGCGTTTCGGCCGGGGCGCGGCCTGCGCCTTCTGCGCGGCCCGCGCCATTTCGGCCCGCGCGTGGGCCGCGTCGGCCTCGACGGCGGCCGGCGCCAGTCCCAGCGCCACCAGGCGGCGGCCGAGCCGGATCATCGGATCGCGCGCGCGGTTTTTCTTCGCGTCCGTCGCGGCGCGATAGGCGCCCTGGTCCTGGACGATGTGGCCCTTGACCCGCGTCGTGCGGGCGTGCAGCAGGCGGGGACCCTTTCCGGCGCGCACCTCGGCCAGCAGCCGCCGGGCGGCGCGGTCGACCGCTTCGGCGTCGTTGCCGTCCACGCTCAGGCCGGGAATATCGAGCGCCCGGGACCGGGCCATCACGCCCGCGCCCGCGGTCATGGACCCGGTGCGGGTGGTGGCGGAATATCCGTTGTCCTCGCACACGAATAAAACCGGCAGGGCGAACACCTTGGCCCAGTTCATCCCTTCCAGCAGCGGGCCGCGATTGATCGCGCCGTCGCCGAAGAAGCAGGCGACCACCGCTTTCGATTTTTTCAGCTTCAGGGCGTGCGCGGCGCCGGCGGCGATGGGCACGCCGTCGGCGACGACGCCGTTGGCGCCCAACATGCCGACGCTGAAATCGGCCACGTGCATCGAGCCGCCCTTGCCCCCGCACAGGCCGCGCGCGCGGCCGAACAGCTCGGCCATCATTCGCTCGACGTCGGCGCCCTTGGCCAGCGCGTGACCGTGGCCGCGATGGGTCGAGGTGATCAGGTCGCGCCGGGCCAGGTTCAGGCACACCCCGGCGGCGACCGCTTCCTGGCCGATGGACAGGTGCACCGGCCCGCGAATCTCGTTGCGGGCGGCGGCGGCCTCGACCGTTTCCTCGAAGGCGCGGATGCGGGCCATGACGCGAAACAGCGCGCGCGCGCGGGTCCGCGCGGAGAGGGTCGGAAACCGGCTCATGTCTTGGTGTTTTCGCCTCCGGCCCGGCGGGGTTCCGCCGGCCGAAAGCCCCCTGTCTCGACAAATGGTTAGCCGCATTGAGACATGGGCGAAAATCCTTGTCAAAGGGGGGGCTTTGGGAGGGTAATCCGCCCCCATGACCGCGAAAAAGACGGGCAAGGGAAAAAAAACCCGGGGCTGGCGGCGCGCGCTGACGCGGACGCTGACCGTCCTGACGTGGGGCGCGAGCGCGGGCCTCTTGGTGCTCGCGGCCTTCGCCTACGC
>CAYIQU010000384.1:0-2422 GCA_964365645.1 uncultured Hyphomicrobiales bacterium
CGTGCTCGACGCCGCCGCCCTTGGGGTCGTAGGCGCCGAAATAGAGCCTGCGGATGCGCGCGAATGAAATAGCGGCGGCGCACATGGGGCAGGGTTCCAGCGTGACGTAAAGATCGGCGTTTTCCAGGCGCGGCGCGCCCGCCTTCCGGCACGCCTCCCGAATCGCCAAGAGCTCCGCGTGGGCGGAAGGGTCGTTGTCGGCCTCGGTGCGGTTGCGGGCCTCGGCGATGACGCGGCCGGTGGCGGCGTCCACGATCACCGCGCCGACGGGCACCTCGCCGGCGGCGGCGGCTTCGCGGGCCAGTTCCAAGGCCCGGCCCATGGGAGAAAGACTATTCATGGGGGCCGACCTTGGGCGGCGGCCGCCCTTTCCGTCAAGGCCCGTTGCGATTAAAGTCCCGGCCCATGACCCTTCCTTTAATTGGCATCACCTTGGATTCGGAACAGCCCGGCGGCTATTCCAAGTTCCCCTGGTACGCGTTGCGCCAGAATTACAGCTCAGCGGTGGCGGCGGCGGGCGGCCTGCCGGTCCCGTTGCCCCACGAGGTCGAACTCGTCGAGAGCTACCTCGATGCGTTGGGCGGCGTCGTCGTCACCGGCGGCGCGTTCGACGTGGACCCGGCCTTGTTCGGCGCGACGACCCGCCACGAAACGGTGAAGCTCAAGGATCGCCGCACGGCGTTCGAACTGGCCCTGGTCCGTGGCGCGCTCAAGCGCGACCTGCCGGTCTTGGGCATCTGCGGCGGCCAGCAACTGCTGCACGTCGTCTTGGGCGGCAAGCTGATCCAGCATATTTCCGACGAGGTAAAGGGCGCGCTGGCCCACGAACAGCCCACCCCGCGCGATCAGGCCGGCCATGACGTCGCCGTCGTTTCCGGCACGCTTTTGCACCGCATCGTCGGCGTCGGGACGCTGGCGGTCAACAGCGCGCACCATCAGGCGGCGCTTAATGAACCCGACGGCGTCGTCGTCAACGCCCGCGCGCCCGACGGCGTGATCGAGGGAATCGAGGCGCCGGCTTATCGTTTCTGCTTGGGCGTGCAGTGGCACCCCGAGTTTCATATTTCCGAGGGCGACCGGAAGATTTTCCAGGCGTTCGTCCGCGCCGCCGGCGGCGACTGAAGGTAAATTCCATGGGCGAAAGCAAGAAGGGAAGCGCCGGCAAAACCATGGAGGGCGAACGCATCGCCAAGGTCATGGCCCGCGCCGGCTTGTGCTCGCGCCGCGAGGCCGAACGCTGGATCGCGGACGGCCGCGTCGCCGTCAACGGCAAGATCCTCGCCACCCCGGCGGTGACGGTGACGGACGCCGATATGGTGGTGGTCGACGGCCATCCGCTGCCGACCAAGGAGCCGGCGCGGCTGTGGCGCTATCACAAGCCCGCCGGGCTGATGACCACGCACAGCGACCCGCGCGGGCGGCCCACCGTGTTCGACGCGTTGCCGCGCGATCATCCCCGCGTGGTTTCGGTCGGGCGGCTCGATTTCAATTCCGAGGGGCTTCTGCTTTTGACCAACGACGGCGGCTTGGCGCGCACGATGGAATTGCCGGCGACCGGCTGGACCCGTCGCTACCGCGTGCGCGCTTTCGGCGCGGTCGACGAGACGACGCTGGCCCGGCTGGCCAAAGGCGTCACCGTCGACGGCGTCCATTACGGGCCGATCCGGGCGACGCTCGATTCCGACAAAGGCGACGACGAGAAGCGACCGACACGGAAGCGCGGGATGGCGAACGTCTGGCTGACGATCGCCCTGAACGAAGGCAAGAACCGCGAGGTGCGGCGGGTTCTGGAACATCTGGGCCTGACGGTCAGCCGCCTGATCCGCGTCGCTTACGGGCCGTTCCAGCTGGGGCACCTGGAACAGGGCGAGGCCGAGGAAGTGCCGCGCAAGGTGGTGCGCGAACAGTTGGGCCAAGGACTGAAGAAGTGAGGCCCGGCCGATGAGAATCATCGCCGGACGCCATCGCGGCCGGCCCTTGAGGGCGCCGGAAGGAAAAGGCATCCGCCCGACGTCGGATCGCGCGCGCCAGGCGGTGTTCAACATCCTGGAGCACGGCATCCCCGGCTTCGCCTTCGAGGGCGTTTCGGTCGCCGACGTCTTTTGCGGCACCGGCGCGCTGGGGCTGGAGGCGCTCTCGCGCGGCGCGGCGCACGCGACGTTCATCGACACCGACGCGCTGGCCCTGAAATACGCCAAGGAAAACGCCGCGCGCTTGGGCGAGTGGCGAAACATCTTGATCTTGAAGCTGGACGCGACGCGCGCCGCGCCGCCGCCCTTGGCGGCACGCGGCCCGTGCGCGCTCGCTTTTCTCGATCCGCCCTACGGCGAAGGATTGCTTGGTCCCGCGCTGCAAGGGCTGGCCGCGCGCGGCTGGCTCGCCGTGGGCGCCGTCGTCGTCGCGGAAATGGGGGCCAAGGAAA
>CAYIQU010000385.1:0-2420 GCA_964365645.1 uncultured Hyphomicrobiales bacterium
CGCGACGTGGTCAGCCGCTGCATGACCATCGAAATCCGCGAGGGCCGCGGGGTGGGCGAGCACAAGGACCACATCGATTTGCACCTGGAACACCTGGGCGCCGCGTTGCTCAACCAGCGCCTGCCCGGCATCACCGAAACCGCGCGCATCTTCGCCGGCGTCGACGCCAGCCGCGAGCCGATCCCGGTGTTGCCGACGGTCCACTACAACATGGGCGGGATTCCCACCAACATCCACGCCGAGGTCCTGCGCCCGACCCCGGACAATCCGGACGCCGTCTGTCCCGGCCTGATGGCGATCGGCGAGGCGGCCTGCGTGTCGGTCCACGGCGCCAACCGGCTCGGCACCAATTCGTTGCTCGACATCATCGTTTTCGGCCGGGCCGCCGCGTTGCGCGCCGCCGAGATCGTCCGCCCGGGCCTGTCCCATTCGCCGCTGCCCAGGGATTGCGCCGAGCCCGCGCTGAACCGCTTCGATCGCACCCGCCACGCCAAGGGCGAAATCGCGACCGCCGATTTGCGCCTCAGGATGCAGCGGGCCATGCAGGATCACGCCGCCGTCTTCCGCACGGATCGGATCTTGAAGGAAGGCGCGGCCAAGATCGCCGACGCCTGGCGCGGGCTGGCCGATGTGCGCGTCAGCGACCGGACCTTGATCTGGAATTCCGATCTGGTCGAAACGCTGGAGCTGGAAAACCTGCTGGCCAACGCCGCCGCCACCATCAACTCGGCGGTGGCGCGCCATGAAAGCCGCGGCGCGCACGCCCACGAGGATCATCCCAAGCGCGACGACGCCCAATGGATGAAGCACACCCTCGCGTGGGTCCTGCCGGACGGCCGGGTCAAGCTCGACTATCGCCCCGTGCACGCCCATACGCTGACCCAGGACGTCGCCTACATTCCGCCCGAGGAGCGGGTTTACTGACCATGGTCGAGTTCACCTTGCCGCCGGAATCCCGAGTCGTCGCGGGTCGTACCTTCAAGGCCCCCGCCGGGGCCGCGCGCGTGCGCCGGTTCCAGATCTACCGCTTCGATCCCGAGGCCGACGGCAACCCGCGCCTCGACACCTTCGAGATCGATCTCGACCGGTGCGGGCCGATGGTCCTGGACGCGCTGATCAAGATCAAGAACGAGATCGATCCGTCGCTCGCCTTCCGCCGGTCCTGCCGCGAGGGCGTCTGCGGCAGCTGTTCGTTCAACATCGACGGCACCAACACGCTCGCCTGCACCAAGGCCATTACCGACATCCGTGGCGACGTGCGCGTCTATCCCCTGCCGCACATGCCGGTCATCAAGGACCTGGTGGTGGATTTGAGCGGGGCCTTCGCCCAATACGCCTCGATCAAGCCGTGGCTGCAAACCGACACGCCCACGCCCGCCACCGAGCGCCGGCAGAGCCCCGAAGAGCGCGCCAAGCTCGACGGCCTGTGGGAGTGCATTCTTTGTTTCGCGTGCCAGACCAGCTGCCCGAGCTATTGGTGGAACGGGGACCGCTATCTCGGCCCCGCCGTCTTGTTGCAGTCGTACCGCTGGCTGGCCGATTCCCGCGACGAGGCGGCGGGCGAACGGCTCGACGATCTCAACGATCCGTTCCGGCTGTACCGGTGCCACACCATCATGAACTGCACCAACACCTGCCCCAAGGGTCTCAATCCGGGCCAGGCCATCGCCGCGATCAAGACCTTGATCGCCAAGCGCGACTGACCCGGAAGCCCGATTCCCGCCGATGAACATCTTCACCCTTCTCAAGGCCCGCGCCGCGGAAAAGCGCCCTCTGCGCGTCGGCCTGATCGGCGCGGGCAAGTTCGGCGCCATGTTCCTGTCCCAGGTCCGGCGCACGCCGGGGCTGCATCTGCTGGGCGTCGCCGATCTGTCGGTCGAGCGCGCCCGCGCCGCGCTGCGCACGACCGGCTGGAGCGAAGACCGGATCGGCGCGTTGTCCTTCCCCAAGGCCTTGGGCGACGGCACGACCATGGTGACCGACGACGCCGTCGCGCTGATCAACGCGCCCGGCATGGAAGTGGTGGTCGAGGCGACCGGCTCGCCCGAGGCCGGCATCGCGCACGCGCTCGCCTGTTTCGATCGCGGCCGCGACGTGGTCATGGTCAACGTCGAGGCCGACGCGCTGGCCGGGCCGCTGCTGGCGCGCCGCGCGGCGGAAGCCGGCGTCGTCTATTCGCTGGCCTACGGCGACCAGCCGGCCTTGATCTGCGAACAGGTGGACTGGGCGCGGGCCTGCGGCTTCGAGGTCGTGGCGGCGGGCAAGGGCACGCTGTACATGCCCCACTTCCACGACTCGACGCCGGAAACGGTCTGGTCCCATTACGGCCTTAGCCCTGAGCGCGCCCAAGGCAGCGGGCTCAACCCGAAAATGTTCAACTCCATCCTCGACGGCACCAAGTCGGCGATCGAGATGGCCGC
>CAYIQU010000386.1:0-2407 GCA_964365645.1 uncultured Hyphomicrobiales bacterium
ATGCTTTGCCGGAGTGACGCATCCGAAAAACTTAAGTCTTGTCGGCACATTATTCTGGTCAGAAAATGGGATTCTTAAACGGACCGCCGACCATAGGATTGTCACGAACTTACGTCTCCTGCGTGGCATCGCCAAGGAAGTAAACGCCTCCGATATTGAACGCAATCTGTTCATTTGGGAGAGAATGGCGGAACGTGGCGTGCTTTATAAAAACTGGCCGCCGCGTGCATTTGCAACTTTATTGGTATTTGTCTATTGGGCGCTCTCCAACTGCGGACGCAGTCTTGTCTTGCCGTTCGCTTGGTTGGGCATCGTTAACTACGGCACCTCCTTCATCTACAGTTCATTGATTCCTTGCGCCACCCGCGACCAACTCTGGACGTTGACCCTCGCGGGTGCGTTGCCGTTCGGCGAGGTCAACAAAGCCGCGCTGGGCAAGGTTGCTGAAATACTTTTTGCAAATGGCGTTATTCCGCCCTTGGTCCAGGCGACCGCCATCGGCCAGGGCGTCGTCAACGCGGTGCTGGTGTTTTTGCTGGCGCTGGCCTTGCGCAACCACTTCAAGGTGAAGTGAGGAGATATCCCCGGGCATCCACGCCTTTTGCGTTCCGGCGATAATATCAACAAGACGTGGATGGCCGGGTCGCGCCGCGATTCGCGGCGGCCCGGCCATGACGGAATAGGAGTGAGGAAGACGATTCGGCCGGCGCGGAAATGACGAAGGAAATCTATTCCTTCAGGTCCTCCCACAGTTCCTTGACCTTGCCGAAGAAGCTGTGGGACTGGGGGCTCATGCGTTCGGCGGGGCCTTCGCGGGTGAATTCGTCGAGCAGTTCCTTCTGGCGCTTCGACAGGTTCTGCGGCGTCTCGACGAAGGCCTGGACGAACATGTCGCCGCGCGCGCCCGAGCGCAGCACGCTCATGCCCTTGCTCTTCAAGCGGAACTGCTGGCCCGACGAGGTCCCGGCCGGAATGTTGAGCTTGGCCCGGTGGCCGTCGATGGTCGGCACCTCGATGGTGCCGCCCAGCGCCGCCGTGGTCATGGGCATCGGCACCCGGCAGTGGATGTTGGCCCCGTCGCGCTGGAAAATCGCGTGCGGCGCGACCGAGAGGAAAATGTAGAGATCGCCCGCCGGCCCGCCGCGCACGCCGGCCTCGCCCTCGCCCGCCAGGCGAATGCGCGTGCCGTCCTCGACGCCGGGCGGAATGGCGACGTTGAGGGTCTTTTCCTTGCGCACGCGCCCCGCCCCGCCGCAGCTCTTGCAGGGATCGCGCACCACCTCGCCCGCGCCGCCGCAGGTGGGGTAGGTGCGTTCGATGGTGAAGAAGCCCGATTGCGAGCGCACCCGCCCGCGACCTTGGCAGGTCGGGCACGCGCCCGGCGCCTTGCCGCCGGCCGAGCCGGTGCCGTGGCACGGCTCGCAGGCGACCGAGGACGGGACGTGGACCGTCGTCTTGCGCCCGCCGTGCGCGTCCTCGAGCGAAATTTCCATGTTGTAGCTGAGATCGGCGCCGCGACCGTGGCCGCCGCCGGGGCCGCCCGCGCCGCCGCCACCCATGAAGTCGCCGAACATCTCGTTGAAGATGTCGGCGAAGCCGTGGGGGAATCCCTGGCCGCCGGCGCCGCCGCCCCCCATTCCGCCGGGGCCGTGGGGACCGCCCTGCTCGAACGCGGCGTGGCCGAAGCGATCGAAGGCCGCGCGCTTTTGCTCGTCCTTCAAGACGTCGTAGGCTTCGCTCAGTTCCTTGAATTTCTGCTCGGCCTTCTTATCGCCCGGATTGCGGTCCGGGTGATGCTTCATGGCGAGCGCGCGATAAGCCTTCTTGATGTCCTCGGGCGTCGCCTTGCGGTCGACGCCGAGAACCTCGTAATAGTCCTTCTTGCCGGCCATCGCGGGTCAACCCCCGGCGCGAACGCGGGGGCGCGAACGCCCCACGGCCCGCCCCCTTTCCAGTTCAGTTCTTTTTCTTCGGGTCGACTTCCTCGAAGTCCGCGTCGACGACCTTGGCCTCGCCCGGCTTCGGGTCCTCGGGCTTGGCGTCGCCCGCCGGGCCCTCGCCCGCAGCCGCCGCGCCGGCGGCCTGCTGGGCCTGGGTCGCCTTGTACATGGCCTCGCCCAGCTTCATGGCGGCCTGGCCCAAGGCCTCGGTCTTGGCCTTGATGGCGTCGGTATCCTCGCCTTCCATCGCCGTCTTCACGTCCTTGATCGCGGCCTCGATGGCGTCGCGTTCGGGCTGACCGACCTTGTCGCCGAATTCCTTCAGGTTCTTTTCCGAGCTGTGGACCAGCGCGTCGGCCTGGTTGCGGACCTCGACCGTCTCGCGGCGCTTCTTGTCCTCGGCCGCATGGGCTTCCGCGTCCTTGACCATCCGCTCGATGTCGTCCTTGGAGAGGCCGCCCGAGGGC
>CAYIQU010000387.1:0-2399 GCA_964365645.1 uncultured Hyphomicrobiales bacterium
CATCAGGACGTCGACCGAGCGGAACTGTTCCTTGAAATCGACCGTGTTCTGTTCGCGCAGGGCGCGGATGAACCGGTACATGAACTTCTCGGCCGACATATAAAGGACGTTGCGCTTGGACTGGTTGGCGCGGATGTGCCAGGCGATGGCGTGCATCAGGTGCGTCTTGCCCAAGCCGACCCCGCCGTAGAGGAAAAGCGGGTTGAACGGCGGCGCCTTGGTCGCCTCGGCGACCCGCTTGGAGGCGGCGTAGGCGAATTCGTTGGGCTTGCCGACGACGAAGGCATCGAAGGTGTTGTGGGGATCGAGCGGCGCGCTCAGGCTATCGCGCCAATCGCCGGGCGTCGCCGAGTCCGACGTCGCCGACCCCGGGGCCGCAACCGCCTTGATCGCCGGCCCGGCCGGGGCCTTGACGGCGACGCGGTCGGACTGCACCAGCAGATCGACGCCGCCGACCGCCGGATTGACGGCGGCCCACAGCTTGGCGATGCGTTCGGCGTAATGGGCGAGAACCCAGTCGCGCATGAAGCGCGTCGGCACCGCGAAGCGAACCCGGCCGTCCTCGAGGCCGCGCACGGCCATGGGCTTGAGCCAGCTCTGCCAGGCGGTGTCGCCGACCTCGCCGCGCAGGCGGGCGCAGATATCGCTCCACTGATTTTCGATGTCGGTTCCGGCAAATCCGGCGGCGGGGGTTTTGTCACTGGTCATTTAAATCGAAATCCTCGGAACTCGATCGGCGGTCACGAAATCTGCGGAATAAGCGTCTTTTTATCTTAAGCCCTAAAACAGGGGCCCCGCCGTCTGGCGGAAAGGCGGGAATACCCTCGCCGGCGGTGTTCCCTGGAGATGAACGCCGGCCGAAGCGGTTGGTGTGTCGCGGAATGAATAAGTCACCGTTGCGCCCCCTTCCCCTTCGCTCCGGCCCTGCCGGTTTGTCCCCACCGGTCTGACCTTGTCTCGGCCGATCCGATTCCGGCAACCGCGTGTCGCGCCCTGTCGTCTCGTCTCGTCGCGTCGTCTCGTCGCGTCCCGCCGCAAGCCGTCGTCCGATCCGTCGGCGCGCTCGGTTCTTGTCTCCGACTCCCGGGTATTCGAGCGCGAACGGCCCGAACACTGAAAGCATGTCGCGAAGAATGCGCCGTGAAAGATGTTACGCGGAAGCGCGACGTTGTTGCCGTCGCGAGCGAGACTGTAGCTATGACTCGATCAGCGCGCAACGGGCTGATCTTCCTCGACGCGAATTTTTTTGCGCTTGACAGAAAATCCCGTCGGCCCGCCGTCGCGACGATTTTTTCCCGCGAAAAAAACGAGCGCGATCAGCGGTTTCGCCGCCGGTCACACGCGGCGCGCGCGAACAGGCGCGAACGGGCGCGAACGAGTGCGAAAAGAAACCGATTGCGAAAGATCGTTGCGCGGAAACACAACGCCCGCGCGCCGATACCGGACGCGCGGATGAAATGCCTGAAGAAACCGGACGAACATCCGGAAACGACTTGAGATTTGAGGCGGTGAAAACCGATCCGGCGCGGGTGGCGCGCAATCGGCCGGACGGAGGCGAGGCCGCGCGGACCTCAGGCCATTTTGCGCACGCGAGCGGCGAGACGCGATATCTTGCGGGCCGCGGTGCGCCAGTGCACCGTGCCTTGACGCCCGCCGCGCGCGATCCGCGGTTCGGCGGCCTTGAGCGCGGCCTGGGCCTTCGCCTTGTCGCCCGACGCGATGGCGTCTTCGACCGCGCGCGCCGCGGTGCGCACCTGGCCCAAGCGGCCGCGGTTGACGGCGGTCCGTTTCGGCGTCTGGCGGGTCCGCTTGCGGGCGGATGCGCTGCGGGTGGCTTTTTTCTTGGCGGCGGGTTTCTCGGCCATGGCTCAACGTCCTTCGATAAGTCCCCCGGGCGGACGCCTTGAGGGCGCATCCGGAAGAGGGTGCGGCTTATAGCCCCGTCGTCCCAGGGCGTCAACCGCCCCTTTAGAGCACGATCCAGCCCGCTTATTTGTTCGTGAAATTGGGCTGGCGCTTCTCGGCGAAGGCGCTCATTCCCTCTTTCTGGTCGGCGGTGGCGAATAGGGCGTGGAACAGCCGGCGCTCGAAGCGTATCCCTTCGGCCAGCGTGGTCTCCAGCGCCCGGTTGACCGATTCCTTGATCATCAGGACCGAGGGCCGGGACAGCTTGGCAATCGCGGTGGCGGTCTTGATCGCCTCCTCGACCAGATCGGCCGCCGGCACGATCCGGCTTACCAACCCGGACCGTTCGGCCTCGGCGGCGTCCATCATCCGCCCGGTCAGGCACATTTCCATCGCCTTGGCCTTGCCCACCAGCCGGGTCAGGCGCTGCGTCCCCCCGGCGCCGGGGATGATGCCGAGCGTGATTTCCGGCTGGCCGAACTTGGCGTTGTCGG
>CAYIQU010000388.1:0-2392 GCA_964365645.1 uncultured Hyphomicrobiales bacterium
GTCCTTCAAGACTTGGCGCAGTTCGACTTTCTGGTCGGCGTTCAGGCGAAAGGCGCGCGCGATTTCGCGCTTGCCGACTCGGCCCGGGCTTTCACGAATGAAGCGGAGGATTTCGTCGCGACTGGGAAAAGGCGCGGGTTTCTTCGGGTGATTGGTCAAGGGCGCTCGGCGATACGGCTAAGAGGCCGCCGCGCCGGCCTTTTTGGCGGCGGGCTTGCGCGCGGATTTGGGCGCCGGCTTGGCGCCGGATTTGCCGCCGCCGGAACGGGCGCGGCCCTTGCCGCGGCCGAACGGGCCGCTGCCGGCGCGGGCGGCGAGAAGCGCGATCGCCTCGTCGACGGTGAGTATTTTCGGATCGCTTCCGCGCGGCAGATTGGCCTTGTCCCGGCCATGCTGGACGTAGCTGCCGAAGCGTCCGCGCCGCGTCACGATCGGCAGCCCGTCGGTCGGATGGGTTCCGACGGTGCGGGCCGACGACTTGATCGCGGCCTCGGCCAGCAGCGCGATCGCCCGGTTGGCGCCGACGGTCAGGACGTCGTCATCGCCCTTCAGCGAGACATAATGGCCGTGGTGCTGGATGTAGGGACCGAAGCGGCCGATGGACGCCAACACCGGCTCGTTGGTTTCGGGGTGACGGCAGACCTCGCGCGGCAGGCTCAACAGCTCGAGGGCGAGCTTGAGATCGACCTGGGCCGGCTCGACGCCTTTCGGAATGGATTGGCGCTTGGGCTTGGGCGCGGCCGCGACCGCGTCTTTTTTCTTGCCCGCGCCCTTGGCCGCTTTTTCGCTCAGGGGCGCCGCGTCGCCGAGTTGGACGTAGAACCCGTAGGGGCCCTTGCGCAGCGTCACGGGTTGGCCGGTGGCGGGATCGCCGCCCAGCAGTTTGGGGCCCAGGGCGACGGCCGCGTGGGCGGCGTCGCCGCTGCCGTCGCCGTTCTGGACCGCGAGCGGCTGGGTGTGGCGGCATTCGGGATAATTGGAACAGCCGATGAACGCGCCGAAGCGGCCGAGCTTGAGGTTGAGCCGTCCGTTGGCGCACGCGGGACAGGCGCGCGGGTCCTTGCCGTCGTCGCGCGGCGGGAAGAAGTGGGGCCCGAGCATTTCGTCGAGGGTGTCGAGAACTTGGGACACGCGCAACTCGCGGATGCTTTCCACCGCCTTGCTGAACTCGTTCCAGAACTCGCGCAGCACGGTTTTCCATTCGACCCGGCCGCCGGAAATGTCGTCGAGCTTTTCCTCCAGCCCGGCGGTGAAGCCGTATTCGACGTAGTGTTCGAAGAAGCTGGACAGGAAGGCGGTGACCAGGCGGCCGCGGTCTTCGGGAATGAACCGCTTCTTGTCGAGACGGACGTAGTCGCGATCCTGCAACACCGAGAGGATCGAGGCATAGGTCGAGGGCCGGCCGATGCCCAGCTCTTCGAGCTTCTTCACCAGGCTCGCCTCGGTGTAGCGGGGCGGCGGCTGAGTGAAATGCTGTTCGGCGGCGACGGGGCCGAGCCCCAAGGCGTCGTCCTGGTTGAGGGCGGGCAGGCGCCGTTCGCTGTCGTCGTCGCCGTTGGTTTCGGGATCGTCGCGATCCTCGTGATAGACGCGGAAGAAACCGTCGAAAGCGACGGTCGAGCCGGTCGCGCGCAAGGTCGCGCGGCCGTCCGCGCCGGCGATGTCGGCGGCGACCAGGTCCAGCACCGCGGCCTCCATCTGGCTTGCCATCGTGCGCTTCCAGATCAGGGTATAGAGCTTCAACTGGTCGGGATCGAGATGGGCGGCGACGTCCTCGGGCCGGCGGAAAAGATCGGTCGGACGGATCGCTTCGTGCGCTTCCTGGGCGTTGGCGGCGCGGCTTTTGTAGACGCGCGGCTGTTCGGGCATGTAGTTCTTGCCGTAATCGCGCTCGATCAGGCGGCGGCAGGCCTCGGTCGCCTCGGCGGCCATCTGCACGCCGTCGGTCCGCATGTACGTGATGAGTCCGACGGTTTCGCCGCCGAGCGAAACGCCTTCGTAAAGCCCTTGCGCGATCTGCATGGTGCGCTTGGCGCCCAGGTTCAGCTTGCGCGAGCCTTCCTGCTGCAACGTCGAGGTGATGAAGGGCGGCGACGGGTTGCGGCGCTGCTGCTTGCGCTCGACCTGGGTGACGGTGAAACGGCCGGCCTCGACGGCTTGGCGGGCGGCTTCGGCGGCGGCCTTGTCCTTGAGCGCCATCTTGTCCAGCTTGCGGCCGTCGAGATGGGTCAGTTGCGCGGTGAAGGCCTCGTTCCGAGGCGTGCGGAGCTCGGCCGCGACCGACCAGTACTCCTGGGCGCGGAATTTTTCGATTTCCAGTTCGCGTTCGCAGATCAGGCGCAGCGCGACCGACTGCACGCGCCCGGCGGCACGCGAACCGGGCAGCTTGCGC
>CAYIQU010000389.1:0-2391 GCA_964365645.1 uncultured Hyphomicrobiales bacterium
CCGCATCATGCTCTAGTGATGGCTTCCGGCGGCCCTGGCTAGAAACCACCCGTCGGCTTCGAGCATCTTGATGATTTCGCGGCTGCTTTTCGTCATCTCCGGTCCCGTTGTTATGAGTATGAATATACACACTAAACGGCCAAGCGTCAATCTCCGCCGCGTGCCCGGCTCGAAACCGCCGCGCTTCCCTTGCGGCGTGCCGCCGCCCGCCTTGTTCGAAGCGATGAAAAAGGCCATCGTGAAATGCCGCGCCGTCCGCCGGCTTCGGGGAACGCCCCGCTAGCGCGAACGGAAAACAGCCCAGGGTGACATGACCGCATCGCCGACCGTCAAGCACGTTGCCGCCGGGGTTCTCCGCGTCGCCTACGAGGACAGCGGGCCGCCGGACGGCCCGCCGGTTTTCCTGATGCACGGCTTTCCCTACGACCCGCGCGCGTATGATGGAGTGGTGCCGCGACTGGCGGCCGCCGGGTTGCGGGTGATCGTGCCTTATCTGCGCGGCTTCGGGCCGACGCGCTTTCTCGCGCCCGCGACGCCGCGCTCGGGCCAGCAGGCCGCGCTCGCCTTCGATCTGCGGGCGCTGATGGACGCGCTGGCGATCCCTAAAGCCGCGCTCGCCGGCTACGATTGGGGCGGGCGCGCCGCCTGCATCGTCGCCGCGCTGTGGCCGGAACGGGCGCGCTGCCTGGTCACGGTCAACGGCTACAACGTCCACGACATCCCGGGTTCGGCCGCTCCGGCCGCTCCGGCGCAAGAACGGGCGCTCTGGTATCAATATTATTTCCACGGCGAACGGGGCCGCGCGGGGCTTCAGGCCAACCGGCGCGAGCTGTGCCGGCTTTTGTGGCAACTCTGGTCGCCGAACTGGGCGTTCGACGAGGCGACCTTTGAGCGCACCGCCGCGTCCTTCGACAATCCCGATTTCGTCGACGTGGTCGTCCACTCCTACCGACACCGGTACGGCTACGCGCCGGGCGATCCCGCGCTGGAGGACATCGAGCGGCAACTGACACGGCAGCCGCCGATTTCCGTTCCGACCGTCGCCTTGCACGGCGAGGGCGACGGCATCTGGCCGCCGACGCTGGCCGCCCAACAGGCCCGGTTTTTCACCGGACCCTATGCCAGCCGCGTGATTCCCGTGGTCGGCCACAATGTCCCGCAGGAATCGCCCGCGCTTTTCGCCGACGCCATTCTGGAGCTGATGGCAAAGACGACATAAGCCGCGCGGGCGGATCGAACGATAGCTATTCGGCGAGCTTTTCGTCCGGCATAATGGGCGCCGACGTTGCGACACCGGCGAGGGGGCCGTCATGCGATTTCGGGTGTTGGGGTGCGCCGGCAGCATCGCCGAGGGCGGGCACACGACGTCTTTTCTTGTCGACGATGACATCGCCATCGACGCCGGTACCGGCCTCGGCACGTTGTCGCTCGACGCCTTGGCCGCGATCGACCACGTTTTTCTCAGCCATTCGCACGTGGACCACGTGGGGTTGCTGCCGATGCTCGTCGATTCGACCCTCGGCCGGCGCCGGGAACCGATCGTCGTGCACGCGGCCCAGCCGACCCTGGAGGCGGTTTCCGCGCACGTCTTCAACTGGAAGATCAGTCCCGACTTCCGCGACATCGATGCCCAGGGCCATCCGGCGGTTCGTTTTTCGGTTCTCGAGCCGGGCCGGCCGGTCCGGCTCGGCGGCCGCACCCTGACGGCGATCCCCGTCGAACATTCGGTCCCGACGGTGGCCTACCGCGTGGACGGCGGCAACGGCAGCCTGGTGGTCGCCCCCGACATGACCGTCAGCGACGCCTTCTGGCCGGCCGTCAACGCCATCGCCGATCTGCGCTATCTCTTGATCGAGACCGCGTTTCAGGATGCCCGGCTCGATCTCTGCCGGCTGTCCGGGCACCTGTGCCCGTCGCTGCTGGATCAGGAATTGCGGCGGCTCGAACGCCCGGCCGAAGTCTGCATCGTGCATATGAAGGCGTCGGCGGCGGCGCAAATCCGGCGCGAGATCGCGGCGCTCGAGCGCGGCCGCGCCATCCGCTTCCTGGCCGACGGCGACGTCCTGACCCTGTGACGGGCCGAGATCGGTTCTCATGGGGTTGAAAACTGGTGCCGCCGGAGTGAATCGAACACTCGACCCCGTCCTTACCAAGGACGTGCTCTACCACTGAGCTACGGCGGCGGACCCATCGGGGAGGACCCCCCGAAAAGCGGGCGCACCATGCCATAGGGGGGGGCCAGGAACAAGAGGGTGACAAGAGGGTGACACGAGGGGGCAAGGCGGCTCTGGGCGCTGTTTTCGGCTCGTCCCCGTGGCCGCCCCCTTGACCGATGCCGCGCGGTTTTCCACCATCCCGGCCCCGGCAGGCGGCCCGGCGGAGAGCCCGGCG
>CAYIQU010000390.1:0-2390 GCA_964365645.1 uncultured Hyphomicrobiales bacterium
CTGCAGGACCTTCGCGCCGACCGAGGCCATCTCCAGCATTTCCTCGTAGGTGATCTTATCGAGCTTGCGCGCTTTGGCAACGATGCGCGGGTCGGTGGTGTAGACCCCGTCCACGTCGGTGTAAATGTCGCACCGGTCGGCCTTCAGCGCCGCCGCCAGCGCCACCGCGCTGGTATCCGAGCCACCGCGCCCCAGCGTCGTCACCCGGCCGTCCTGGGTCGCGCCTTGGAAGCCGGGCACGACCGGAACCTCGCCCTGGGCCATGGCCGCGAGCATGGCTTTCGATTCGATTCGTTCGATGCGCGCCTTGCCGTGGGCCTCGTCGCTGACGATCGGAATCTGCCAGCCGAGCCACGAGCGCGCCGGAACGCCCAGCGCCTGCAACGCCAGCGCCAGCAGGCCCGTCGTCACCTGTTCGCCGGTGGCGACCACGACGTCGTACTCGCGGGCGTCGTAAAGTTTGTTGATCGCGTTGACCCAGGCGACCAGCTGGTTGGTCACGCCCGACATGGCGGAAACCACCACCGCGACCTCGTTGCCGGCGTCGCGCTCGCGCTTGACCCGCGCCGCGACCGCCTGGATGCGGGCCACGTCGGCCACCGAGCTGCCGCCGAACTTCATGACGATTCGAGCCATGACCGAAACCCTTAAATCCCTTGTGTCCCGGGCGCGTCCTGCCGGTTGCGCCGCGGGGCCGGCTTACATACTCTGTCGGCCTCGTTCTCGCAACAAGGCCCGATCATGTCCACACGGCCTAGCTCCGTCGCGCCCCCATCCGTCGCCCCCCGGGAAATCGCCCGTTTCGAGGCCGAAGCCGGAGCCTGGTGGGACGCCAAGGGCCCGTTCGCGCCGCTGCACCGGCTGAACCCGGTCCGGCTCGCCTATATCCGCGACGCGGCATTGGCCCGCTTCGGCCGCAAGAAGACCGCCGGCCCCCGCCCGCTTCCCCGCCCCTTGGCCGGGTTGTCGATCCTCGACGTCGGCTGCGGCGGCGGCCTTTTGTGCGAGCCCCTGGCCCGCCTCGGCGCCCGGGTCACGGGGATCGACGCCGGGCCCTTGAACATCCGCGCCGCCCAGGCCCACGCCCGCGCCGCCGGGCTGGACATCGACTACCGCGCCGTCGCCGCCGAAACCCTGGCGAAAAGACGCGAACGCTTCGACGCGGTCATCACTATGGAAGTCATCGAGCACGCCGCCGATCCGGCCGCGCTGCTCGCCGCCTGCGCCGCACTGACGCGGCCGGGCGGAATCCTGGTGCTGTCCACCCTCAACCGGACCTTGAAGTCCTTGCTGCTGGGCGTGGTCGCGGCGGAATACGTGCTGGGCTGGGTGCCGCCCGGCACCCACGACTGGCGCAAGTTCGTGCCGCCCGCCGATCTCGCGGCGATGCTCGCCGCCGCCGGGCTTGAGCCCGGCGAAGCCGTGGGCGTCGTTTACGATCCGTGGCGCGACGAATGGCGGACCGGCGCCGACACGGGCGTCAACTACATGATGACGGCGATGAAGAAAAAAGGAAAAGCGCGCGCTCAACCGTCGCGGCGCGGACGTCCGGGCAAGGGAAAGACCTCGATGCCTTCCTCGTCCAAGTCGCGCGCTTCGTCGGGCGTCGCCTCGCCGTAGATGCCGCGCGTTTCGGCTTCGCCGTGATGGATGCGGCGCGCCTCTTCGGGAAACGTATCGCCGACGTAGTCGCAGTTTTCCTCGACGTGGCGGCGCAGCTTGCGCACCGCCTCGACCACCTGGTCGGCGATGGCGCGGGTCGGATCGTTGCCCCGAACCTCGGGCGCGGCTTCGCCGCGGTCGCGGCTGCCGACCACGTTCGGCGCCATGGGGGCTTTCGCCACACGGCGCGTGCCGCAAAACGGGCATTCCACCTCGCCGCGCCGGCTTTGCGCGTCGAAGCCGGCGATGCCCTTGAACCAGGCATCGAACTCGTGGCCTTTGTCGCAGCGAAGTTGATACAGGATCATGAAATCGGCCGCCGGTTGTTCGGAAACAGATGATTCCTGACATATCCGGGGGTATTTTAAAACGGCTAATAATGCCGCCCATTGGAATTGGTTCGCTCATGCCCGATCCCGCCGACGAAACTCGCGCCCGTCATTTGCGCATTACCCGACCGTCCCCCTGGGTCGCGCGTTTCGCGCACCTGATTCCGGCCGGCGGCGCGGTGCTGGACCTGGCCTGCGGCGGCGGCCGGCACGCGCGTTTCCTCGCCGCGCGCGGCCATCCCGTGACGGCGCTGGACAAGGACACGGCCGCCATTGTTTCCGGCGCGTCGCCTGGGATTGAAATCGTCGCCGCCGATCTGGAAAACGGCGCGCCTCTCTTCGAGCCGCCGGGACCGCTGGCCGGACGCCGCTTCGCCGGAATCGTCGTCGTCAACTACC
>CAYIQU010000391.1:0-2385 GCA_964365645.1 uncultured Hyphomicrobiales bacterium
AGCCGAGCCTGACCAGCGCCACCATCGTCAGGGTGACGAGCAAAACGCCGATCGTGCTCGAGACAAGGTATCGGATGCGCATGGGGAAGGCTTTGGATATCCGCATAGGGCCGGGGGGCGCAGAATACCCCACGGATCGACCGCGCCCAATGCCGTTTCGAGCGGTTTTACCTATCGGGGCCGAAAGTTTATGATACCCGCCATGTGGCGACAGGCTCTCCTTTCGGCCGATGAAATGACCCGCGCCGACGCGCTCGCCGCGGCGGCGGGGATCGATTCGCCGGCGCTCATGGAAAACGCGGGCGCGGCGGTGGTCCGCCACATCCATCGGCGTTTTCCGCCCCAGCCGGTGGTGGTGCTGTGCGGCCCGGGCAACAACGGCGGCGACGGGTTCGTCGTCGCCCGCCTGCTCAAGGACATGGGCTGGACGGTGCGCGTCGCGCTGCTTGGACCGCGCGACGCGCTGAAAGGGGATGCCGCGCGCGGCGCCTATCGCTGGACCGGCAATGTCCTCGCGGTGACTCCATCGGCCCTCGATGGCGCGGCGCTGGTCGTGGACGCGTTGTTCGGCGCGGGGCTGGCGCGCGACGTCCTCGGCCCGGTGGCGGCCGTGGTTCGCGCCATCGGCGAGCGGGGCCTTCCCTGCATCGCCATCGATATTCCCAGCGGCATCGACAGCGATACGGGCCAAGTTCGCGGCATTGCGCCGATGGCCCGCCTGACCGTGACCTTCTTCCGGCGCAAACCCGGACATCTGCTTTACCCCGGTCGCCTGCATTGCGGCGAGGTGGCGGTGGAGGACATCGGTATCCCGGATTCGGTTCTCGATGCCCTTCGTCCGGCGACGTTCGTTAACGCGCCCGAACTGTGGGCCGATCGCCTGCCCCATCCCGCCTGGGACGCCAACAAATACACGCGCGGGCACGCAAGCGTGGTCGGCGGCGGCGCGATGACCGGCGCCGCCCGGCTGGCCGCCGCCGGCGCGAGAAGGGCGGGGGCGGGGATGGTCACCGTCGTCGCTCCGGCCCGGGCGACGGCATTCTACGCGGCGCTGCAACCGGGCGTCATCCTCAAGCCCCTCGACGCGGGCCGGAAAGGCGACGCGGCGTTCCGCGCCTTGCTCGCCGATCGGCGACGCAACGTGTTTCTCGTCGGCCCCGGCAACGGCGTCGGCGCGGAAACCCGGCGGCGCGTCCTTGCCGTTCTCAAGACGGGCCGCGCGGTCGTGCTGGACGCGGACGCCTTGACCTCGTTTCAGGGAAAAAGCCGCGAGCTGTTCAAGGCCGTCAAGGGATCATGCGTGATGACTCCGCACGAAGGTGAGTTCGCCCGGCTGTTCCGCATCGGCGGCGACCGGCTGACGCGCGCCCGCGCCGCCGCCCGGAGCTCGGGCGCGATCATGGTCCTGAAGGGGCCCGACACGATCGTCGCCGCACCCGACGGCCGGGCCGCCATCGGCGAGAACGCGCCGCCCACGTTGGCGACCGCCGGCAGCGGCGACGTGTTGGCCGGCATGATCGCCGGCCTGCTGGGACAATCCATGGACCCGTTCGCGGCGGCGGCGGCGGCCTGCTGGCTGCACGGCGAGGCGGCGACCGAATTCGGCCCCGGCCTGATCGCCGAGGACATCCCCGAGGCCTTGCCCGCCGTATGGCGGCGCCTGACGGCGAAAACGGAATGAACGAAACATCCTCGCGCACGTTATTGTCCCGGGCGGTCGCCAACCTGAAGGGCCTGTGGTTCGGCATCGCCGGCGCCGCTTACGACGCCCAGGCCGCCAGTTTGCGCCCCGATCTTCCCGCCGCGGATTTGGAACGCGTTCGCCGCCAGATGCGCGAATGCCTCGAGTCCCGCGGCGGGGAAGTCTCGGCGCGCGGCCGCGCCGCCGCCCTGGGGCGCGCCTATCTGGCTCTCGACGCCGTCGGCCGACGCCGGTTTCTCAAGCTTCTGGCGGAAGACTTCGATCCCGATCCGCAAAAGGTGGACGCGGCCATCGCCGCGTTTCGTTCCGCCGCCGGTCCCGGGCCGCGCCGAAAAGCCGAGGCGGACCTGCGCCAAGCCCTGGAAGCGCCCCGGGTTCGCCTGCTGACGCAATTCAACGCCCTGCCCGAGGGCGTCAAGTTCCTGGTCGACATGCGCGCCGAGATTCTCGGGCTGCTCGCCCAGGAACCCTCGCTCGCCGGCCTCGAGCGCGACTTGAAGGACCTGCTCGCCCGGTGGTTCGACGTCGGCTTCCTCGAAATGCGGCGCATCGCCTGGGACACGGCGACGGCAACCCTGCTCGAAAAGCTGATCGCCTACGAAGCGGTTCACGCCATCGGCGGCTGGGACGATCTCAAGAACCGGCTCGATTCCGATCGCCGCTGTTTCGCCTTCTTCCACCCG
>CAYIQU010000392.1:0-2382 GCA_964365645.1 uncultured Hyphomicrobiales bacterium
CATCCCCAAGGCGGCTAAAGAATTATGACTCAACATGTCGGAAAATCACCCACAATGTCGGCGGTCGGATGAACTGACCCACCTATGGTCGAGTAGACTGACCCACCCCTAAGGAAATCCCACGTAGTATCAGCCTCCTCACGAAAGGAGGCGACAACATGGGAAAGTTCCTGAGCATGAGCCAGAAAGAAATGATTATTCGCCTGCATGAAACGTTGGGCTGGGGCAAGCGGCAGATCGCGCGAGAAACCAAGGTCAGCCGTAATACGGTCAAGGAGTGTCTGAAAAAGCGACAATCCAAACTGATCCACCCGACCACCGGGAATTTGACGACAAAAGGCCCGCAATCGAAGTGTGAATCCTACCGAGAGATGATCCAGGAAAAGCTGAATGCGGGCCAGTTGGGGACGAGTATTTTTTACGATCTGGAACAGATCAAGTTTCCTGGCAGCTACGAAAGCGTGAAGAGATTTTTGAAACATCTGAAGAAGGAGAATCCGGAATATGTGGGCCGGATTCTGACGAGACCTGGCGAGGAGGCGCAGGTCGATTTCGGATTGGGCGCGCCGATGCGTCATCCGAAGACGGGGCAGTACCGACGGCCGCATTTATTTGTGATGACGCTGTCGCACAGCGGCAAACACTACTCGGAGGTGGTGTGGCGGCAGACGCAGGAGGAATGGGTACGCTGTCATGTGAGGGCGTTTGAAGCGCTGGGCGGCGTGCCAAAGATTGTGGTGATCGATAATTTGAAGGCCGGGATCGTGAAGGCGGACTGGTACGATCCGGTGATCAATCGATTGTACGCCGAATGCGCCCATCATTACGGATTTGAGATTTTGCCCTGCAAGGTGGCGGAGCCAAAACACAAGGGCAAAGTTGAGCGAACTGTTCAATACGTGCAGGACGTGCTCAAGGGCCGCCGGTTTGAGAAGGATCTGGAGGAACAGAACGAGTTCTTGCGCCAGTGGGAGGATCGTACGGCACGGTGGCGCATTCACGGCCGGACCAAGAAACAGGTGCAGGCGTTGTTTGAGCAGGAAGATAAACCGGCGCTAAAAGTTCTGCCCTCCGAGCCGTTCGAGATATTCCAGTTCGGCTTTTATCGCGTCGGCCGGGACGGATTCGTGGAGGTTCGGCGGGCCTATTACACCGTGCCGGGATTTGTCGGCCATCGGCTGGAAGTTCGATACACGGCCAAGATGGTCCGCATTTACGATCCGGCCGGTCGGATCTTGGTGAGCCATATTCGCAAATCCGAAGGATCCGTCAGCGTGCACGCCGGCATCCATCCAACTCAAAAACCTTTCGACCGCCTCGGCTACGAAAAGTACCTTCTCGAAAAAGTCGGACAACTCGGAAACGTTCCTCTGACGTGGGCCCGGGAGGCTCTGCGAGAGCGCGGCGCCATCGCCCTGCGCCTTGTGCATGCCCTTCTGCGGCTGGCCGACACCTACGACACCGGCCGGATCAGCGCCGCCTGTCGCCATGCGCTCGATACCCGTAGGTTTCGCTACTTTGTCCTCAAAGAATTCTGCGAAGGCTCTCCGCAGTTGAACCTGCCGATATTCAGCAATCAGTCCGACGTCATCCGGCCGCTGTCTGACTATACCGACGCGGCCGAACAATCCTCTGGAGGTGATTCACCATGAACCAACCCGAACTCGAACGATCCATGCGGTCCATCCGTCTTACCGGCATGATCGAAAATCTCGACCGTAGAAACCGCGAGGCAATCGCCGAAAAACTTTCCTACGTTGAATTCCTGGAACTGCTCGTCCAGGACGAACTCGACCGCCGACGGGATATGTTGATTCAGCGCCGGATCAAGCAGGCGCGGTTTCCGTCGATGAAAACGCTCGACGATTTCGACTGGTCTTTCAATCCCAAAATCAACCAGAAACAGTTCCGTGACCTCGCCACCGGCGGATTCGTCCGCAAGGGCGAGGGCGGCCTCCTCGTCGGCCCTCCCGGCACCGGCAAGTCCAGCCTCTGCGTCGCCGTCGGCATCGCCTGCGCCAAGATCGGATTCAAAGTCCGCTACTCTTCCGCCTTCGATCTGGCCGAGGAACTCGCCGAGGCCAAGGCGCTCGCCATCCGAAAAAAACGGCTGTCCGTCTTCCTCGATGCCGATCTGCTGATCATCGACGACTTCGGCCTGAAACAGTTGCCCATCAATGCCGGCGAGGATCTCCTGGAGGTCATTCACAAACGTCACGAGACCAAATCCACGATTCTCACCTCCAATCGTCCCTTCGAGGACTGGGGTAAAATCCTCCACAACGACAACGCCACGGCCACCGCCATCCTCGACCGATTGTTCCACAACAGCCATGTCATCAATTTCAAAGGCTGTCGAAGTTACCGAATGCGAAAAAATTT
>CAYIQU010000393.1:0-2380 GCA_964365645.1 uncultured Hyphomicrobiales bacterium
CGCCTTGGCGCTGCACGACACCAACTTCGACGTGGTGGTCGTGGACGTGTTCCA
Source organism: uncultured Hyphomicrobiales bacterium (assembly GCA_964365645.1). GTDB lineage: Bacteria > Pseudomonadota > Alphaproteobacteria > Rhodospirillales > 2-12-FULL-67-15 > 2-12-FULL-67-15. The sequence continues at coordinate 55 of CAYIQU010000393.1, forward strand.
CGGCCGCGATCCGCTCTCGCGCCAGGCTGTGGAGACGATGAAATACAAGAAGCTGGGCGCCCGGCGCCTGGTGCTCGCCCGGATCGATGTTTCCTCCATCGCCGCCGGGAGCTTCTTCTGGAAAGACGGCTGGCGCGAGGGCTATCCCAACTTCATCGACTCGCCCGTCGCCGGCGACCCGGACCGCCACTGGGTGCAGTATTGGCGCACCAACTGGCAGCGGATCATCACCGGCACCGAGGAGTCCTATCTGTTCGGCGCCATCGCCCAGGGCTTCGACGGCGTGGTGCTGGCCGGTCTCGACGCCTACCGCCACTTCGAGGGCGGACCGAAGGACGAGGACGAGCAGTAACCCGCCTCGCCTACTTCTTCCCCTTCGGCTTCATCGCCGCCCAGTCCTCGTCGGTGAGCGCCTCGGCGAAAGTAAATTGCCCCGCGCCCTTCAGCCATTCGCCGCCGTCGATGGTCACGACCTCGCCCGTGATGTAGCCGGACCGGTCGCACAACAAGTACGCGGCGAGATCGGTCAACTCCTCATGCCGGCCGAAGCGGCCCAAGGGAATCCGGTTCATCCACGCCTGTTCCAGATCGGGGCGCGGCACCAGGCGGCTCCAGGCGCCCTCGGTCGGGAACGGCCCGGGCGCGATGGCGTTGAGGCGAATCTTTTTCGGCCCCCATTCGACCGCGAGGCTGCGGGTCATGGCCAGCACGCCCGCCTTGGCCATGGCCGACGGCACCACGTAGGCCGAGCCGGTCCAGGCGTAGGTGGTGACGATGGAGAGCACGTTGCCCGCCCGGCCTTCGCGAATCCAGCGCTTGCCGCAGGCGAGCGTCATGTAGGCCGCGCCATGCAGAACAATGCCGATGACCGCGTCCATGGCCCGGGGCGAGAGTTCCTCGGTGCGGGAAAGGATGTTGCCCGCCGCGTTGTTGACCAGGGCGTCCTGCGGCCCGTCGGCCCAGAGCGCATCGAGGGCGGCCTCGACGGCGGCCGGATCGCGGATATCGAGCGGGCGGCAGGAAATCCGCCCCGGCGCGGCTTTTTCCAGGTCCGCGACGGCCTCCTGCAAGACCTCTTCCCGCCGGCCGCAAATAATAACGTCCGCGCCTAGCCCTAAGAACCGCCCGGCCATGCTTTTGCCCAAGCCGGTGCCGCCGCCGGTGATCAGGATACGCTTGCCTTTGAGCAGGTCCGGGAGGAACATTTCGGCTATTCTAAGGAAGGTTCGGGCAGGGGGAAAGGCCCGGGGGAAGGCCATGCTGACCAAAGCCGCCACCTACGCCGAGGTCCGCCGGGCCATGCGCTGGACCGTTCCCGCCCGCTTCAACATGGGCGTCGACGTCTGCGACAAGCACGCCGACGCCGACCCCGGCCGAGTCGCGTTGATCGTCGAGGACGAAACCGGCCGGATCGCGCGCCACGGCTTCGGCGAAATCCGCGCGCTGTCCAACAAGATGGCGAACCTGCTGCTGGCGATGGGCTTGGCGCGGGGCGACCGGGTCGGGATTCTGCTCTCCCAATCCCTGGAAACTCCCGTCGCCCACGTCGGCGCGTGGAAGGCGGGATTGATCTCGATCCCGCTGTTCACGCTGTTCGGCGAGGACGCGCTTCTCTACCGGCTCACCGACAGCGGCGCCCGGGCCATCGTCACCGACGCCATCGGCCTGGCCAAGATCGCCGCCATTCGCGACAAGCTGCCGAACCTCGCCGCCATTTTGGTGGCGGGACCGGCGGACGGCATTTCGCTCGCCGGCCAGCGCGATTTGTGGCGGGCGCTGGACGAGGCCTCGGCCGAGTTCGCGCCCGTCGATACCGCCGCCGACGATCCGGGACTGATCATCTACACCTCCGGCACCACCGGAAATCCCAAGGGCGCGCTGCACGCGCACCGCGCGCTGCTCGGCCATTTGCCGGGCGTCGAGTTCCCGCACGAATTCCTGCCGCAACCGAATGACCTGATGTGGACGCCCGCCGACTGGGCCTGGATCGGCGGGCTGATGAACGTGCTGATGGGATCGTGGCACCACGGCGTGCCGGTGCTGGCCTCGCGCGCCCGCAAATACGATCCCGAACGGGCACTGGACCTGATGGCCCGCCACGGCGTGCGCAATACCTTCATGCCGCCCACCGCGCTGCGCCTGATGCGCCAGGTGCCCGGCATTCGCGAGCGCTTCAAGCTGAACTTGCGCACCGTCACCTGCGCCGGCGAGCCGATGGGCGTGGAACTGCTGGACTGGGGCCGCGAAACGTTCGGGCTTTCCTTCAACGAATACTACGGCCAGACCGAATGCAATCTGGTGGTCGCCAACTGCGCCGCGATCCTGC
>CAYIQU010000394.1:0-2379 GCA_964365645.1 uncultured Hyphomicrobiales bacterium
CCAGACCTCGATGTCGAAGGTCTTTTGCGCGGCGAAGCCCATGTCGCCGGTGCACAGCACCATGGTGCGGTACGGCAGGCCCAGGCGTTTCAGCACCTCTTCGGCGCAATTCGTCATGCGCTGGTGTTCGGCCTCGGAAGCGTCGGGATGCGCGACGGACACCAACTCGACCTTGGTGAACTGGTGCTGGCGGATCATGCCCCGGGTATCCTTGCCCGCAGCGCCGGCCTCGGAACGAAAGCACCACGTCATCGCGGTCATGCGCATCGGCAGTTGCGCCTCGTCGAGGATTTCGCCCGCGACCAGGTTGGTCAGCGGCACCTCGGCGGTCGGGATCAGCCACAAGCCGGTTTCGGTGCGAAACAGATCGGTCCCGAACTTCGGCAATTGCCCGGTGCCGAACATCGCCGCGTCGTTGACCAGCGCTGGCGGGTTGATCTCGGTGTAGCCGAACTCGGTCGTGTGCAGGTCGAGCATGAAGGAGGCCAGCGCGCGTTCCAGCCGCGCCAGGGCGCCCTTGAGAACGACGAACCGCGCGCCCGCGATTTTCACGGCGCGCTCGAAATCCATCAGGCCGAGCCCCTCGCCGAGGTCGAAGTGCTCGCGCGGCGCGAAGTCGAACTTGCCGGGCTCGCCCCAGCGGCGGATTTCCTTGTTGGCGCTTTCGTCGCGGCCGTCGGGCACGTCCGAGCCAGGCGCGTTGGGCACCATCGCCAGGCGGGCGTCGAGATCGGCCTGAAGGCGGGCGGCCTCGGTCTGCAATTCGGCCTCGAGTTCCTTGTCGCGGGCGACCTCGGCCAGAAGCGCGCTCGCGTCCTCGCCACGGGCCTTGGCCCCGCCGATATCCTTCGCCAGCTTGTTGCGCCGGGCCTGGGTTTCCTGGGCGCGGGTCACGGCCTTGCGGCGGGTCTCGTCCAGCGCGATCAGATCGACCGCCAGCACCGCCTGCCCGCGGCGCTTGAGCGCGGTGTCGAAGGCCTCGGGATTTTCACGGATCCACTTGATGTCGAACATTGTTTTTCTGGGGGCTCGCTTTCGTCGACCCTTATAGGCTCCCGGCCCCGGCCCCGTCCACCGGGCCGGCCGGCGACGGCCCACCCGCCCGGCTCAAGGCACCTTGGCGACGTCCGTGCCGGACGCAGGAGTGTCCGATTTGTCCGGCGTTTCCTCGTCCTCTTCGTCCTCGTCGTCGTCGCCGTGGCGGGCGCGGTCTTTTTCCACCAGCCGCACCGACCAGATGGAGATTTCGTAGAGAATCATGATCGGAATCGCGAGCCCGACCTGGCTGATGGGATCGGGCGGGGTCAGGATCGCCGCGGCGATGAATGCCATGACGATGGCGTAGCGGCGCTTTTCCTTGAGCGCCTGGGAGCTGAGCATTCCGACGCGGGCCAGCAGCGTCAGCAGCACCGGCAATTCGAAGCACAAGCCGAAGGCGAAGATCAACTGCATCACCAAGGAGAGGTATTCGTTCACCTTGGCTTCAAGCTGGATCGGCACGTGCCCCGCGCCGCCGACGGTTTCGAAGCTGAGGAAGAACGTCCAGGCCATCGGAAAGACGAGGTAATAAACCAAGTCCCCGCCGGCGAAGAAAAGGATCGGCGTCGCGACCAGGAACGGCAGGAAAGCGCTCTTTTCATGCCGGTACAGGCCGGGCGCGATGAACATCCAGATTTGCCCGGCGATGTAGGGAAACGAAACGAAGAACGCGGCGAAGAAAGCGACTTTCAGATAGGTAAAGAACGCCTCGTGCAAGGCGGTGAAGATCAAGCGGCGACTCTCGCCGCGTGCCTCGAACACGTCGGCCAGCGGTTGCACGAGAAAATCGTAGAGATCGACGGCGAAGTAGTAGCTGACGAAAAACGCGGCGAGAAAAAAGATGCTGGCGCGCAAAAGCCGGCCTCGCAGCTCGATCAGGTGTTCGAGCAGCGGCATTTTCTTGTCGTCGAGGGTTTGGCCGGTGGGCGTATCGTTCACGGCGGCCTCACGCGGTTCCGGCCGGTTTTTCCGGCTTCGGCGGTTCGGCCGGCGGCGGTTCGTCGACCGGCGGCTCGTCGACCGGCGGCTCATACGTCAGGGCACGCGCGGAATCGCTCAATTCCTTTTCCACGCCGCCCAAATCGAGGGTCTTGGCGACCTCGCCGGTGGGATCGACGGCCTTGGCGATCTCACCCGTGACGTCGAAGGTCTTGGCTTCCTCGATGTTCTTCTTGATGTCCTGAAGCTCGGCCTCGCGCACCACTTCGTCGAGACCCTGCTGGAACTCGCGCGCGAGTCCGCGCGCCTTGGCCGCCCAGCGGCTGACGGCGCGAATGGCGATCGGCATGTCCTTCGGCCCGATGACAACCAGTGCGACGACGCCGATAACGAGTAGTTCCT
>CAYIQU010000395.1:0-2372 GCA_964365645.1 uncultured Hyphomicrobiales bacterium
CTAGAGCATGATGATTTTTAGCTGAATCAGATTTTGATTCCCAAACTGCTGGTGTTCTGATTCAAGGATTGGACTGGATCGGAGGCCAGCATGCATGGGGAAGCCGTATTCGTTGGATTTACGGGATCGGGCGGTTGCGCGCGTTCAAGTGGGCGAGAGCGTTCGCGCCGTCGCCCAAACGCTGAGGATCAGCCCATCGAGCGTGGTGAGGTGGTCGCAGCGGTTCCGGGCGACAGCCAGTTCCGCGCCCGGCCGGATGGGCGGCCACCGGCCCCGTGTTCTGGTGGGCGAGCATCGGATCTGGCTTCTGGAGCGGATCGCCGCATCGGACTTCACGTTGCGCGGTCTCGTGGCGGAGATCGCCGAACGAGGGCTCAAGGTGGACTATCGGACGGTATGGAACTTCATGCACGCCGAGGGCCTGAGCTTCAAAAAAAAGCGTTCTGCCAAGCGAGCAAGATCGCCCGGACGTGGCGCGCCATCGGGCGCGGTGGAAAAAATATCAGGGCAGGATTGACCCTTCGCGCCTCGTCTTTATCGACGAAACCTGGACCAAGACCAACATGACGCCGCTCAGAGGTTGGTGCGCGCGGGGCCGAAGGCTCTCGGCACGGACGCCGCATGGTCATTGGAAGACACTTACCTTCCTTGCCGCCTTGCGCAACGACAGGATCGACGCACCGTGTGTCTTTGACGGCCCGATCAATGGCGAGAGCTTCAAAGCCTATGTCGAACAGGTTCTCGTCCCGACCCTTCAACCGGGCGATGTGGTCATCCTCGACAATCTCGGCAGCCACAAGGGCAAGGCCGTTCGCAAGGCGATCCGGGCGGTCGGAGCCAGGCTCTTGTTCCTGCCGCCCTACAGCCCGGACCTCAACCCGATCGAACAGGTCTTCGCAAAGCTCAAACACCTGATGCGAAAGGCGGCCGAACGCTCCGTCGAGGCGGCCTGGAAGCGCATCGGCTCGCTGCTTGATCGCTTCTCACCAAACGAATGCCACGCATACATCGTCAATGCGGGCTATGCGTCAACCTAAAATCATCATGCTCTAGCCCCGGATCGCGGCTTCCAGGACCTTCAGCATGTCGGCGGCCTGGGCCTGGCGCGAATGCAGCGGCGCGGCGGCGTGCGCGGCGGCGGCCAGGCGTTCGCGCAAGGGCCGGTCGTCGGCCAGCCAGCGCGCGGCGTCGGCGAGCGCCGCGGGATTCTCGGGCGGCACCCAGATCCCGGCTCGGTCGGCCTCGACGATCTCCTTCGCCTCGCCGGCGGGCAACGCCAGCAGGATCGGCCGGCCCATGCCCATGGCCTCGAAAATCTTGGACGGGATGACCTCGGCGAACACCGGCGTGTCGCGCAAGTGCACCAGCGCCACGTCGCAGAGGCTCCAGATGCGCGGCATCATGTCCTTGGGCTGCGGCCCGATCATGCGGACGTTGGCGAGCGTACGGCGCTCGACCTCGGCCAGCAGTTGGGCGCGCTCGGCGCCGTCGCCGACCAGCAGGAAACAAATGTCGGGCCGATCGCGCAGCCGCTCGGCCGCGTCCAGCACGTTCATCAGGCCGTGCGCCATGCCGTGCGTGCCGACGTAGCCGAGGACGAACGCGCCGGCCAGTCCCCATTCGGCGGCGAGCGCCTCGTCGCGCGGACGCGGCGCGTAGCGGGCGAGATCGACCCCGTTGCGGACGACGGCGATCTTGTCCGGGTCGATGCCGCGCCGGGTCAGGTTCGCCTTGAACGCCTGGGTCAGGGCGACGACGCGCGCGGCGCGGCGATAAAGGAACAATTCCAGCTTTTCCATCAGCGCCAGGGCCAGGTTGCGCCGCATCGCGCCGACGCCGACGATGGACGCGGGCCAGATGTCGCCCAACTCGAACACGAACGGCACGCGCCGCAGCGCGCCGACCAGCCAGCCGGCGACGGCGGCGAAGAACTGCGGCGAGGTGGCGGCGACCACGTCCGGGCGCCGTTCGAACAGGGCGGCGACGACGGCCGCGATCATGAAGCTGACGAAATCGAGGCCGCGAAGAACGGCGCCCTTGAGGCCGCGGCCCTTGTTGGCGGCGATGAAGGTCTTGACCCGGACGACGCGAATCCCGTCCCGGGTTTCGACGCCGCGCCAGAGGTTGCGATAGCCGGGATAAAGCCGCCCTTGCGGGAAATTGGGCCACGAGGTGATGACCGTGACCTGGTGGCCCCATTGGACCCAATGGACCGCGCGCTCGTGCACGCGCGTCGCGGCGGCGTTGGTTTCCGGGGGAAAGTTCTCGGAGAGGAAGAGGATTCGCACGAAAAGGGGTCCGCCGTTTCGGGTTCGGGGGGCTACGATAACCGGCGCGGCGCGAGGGGCCAAGGGCGCCGGCGGCGAACCAAG
>CAYIQU010000396.1:0-2367 GCA_964365645.1 uncultured Hyphomicrobiales bacterium
GTCAATCATCTGTCCGAGGCGGCGTTGGCCGACGTGATCCGCCGCCTGGGCGAGGAACGCTTCGCCGGCCGCGTCGCCCGCGCCATCGTCGAGGCCCGGGCCCGCGCGCCGTTTACCCGCACGCTCGAATTGGCCGCGACCGTGCGCCGCGTCGTGCCGCGTTCAAAGGACGGCATCGATGCCGCCACCCGCACGTTCCAGGCGTTGCGCATTCACGTCAACGACGAGCTGGGCGAGATCGAGCGGGGCCTGCGCGCCGCCGAGGCGTTGCTGAAATCCGGCGGCCGGCTGGCGGTCGTATCGTTCCATTCGCTGGAGGATCGGATCGTCAAGACGTTCCTCGCCGAACGCTCGGGCCGCGCGCCGTCGCCCTCGCGCCATCATCCCGCCGCCATTGCGCCCATCGCGGCGGCGGCGCCGACGTTCCGCCTGATCGCCGGCGCCCAGCGCCCGTCCGATGCCGAGACCGCCGCCAATCCCCGCGCCCGTTCGGCCACGTTGCGCGCCGCCGAACGCACCGACGCGCCGGCCTGGAACGACGCGGAACGGAGGGCGGCATGAAACGCGAACGAATCTTCTTCCGCCGCGTCGCCACCGTGCTGTTCGTCGCGCTCGCGGGCGGGCTCAGTCTCGGCCTGTACATCGTCAAACACGGCGTCATCGAATTGGAAAACCGCCTGACCCAGGTCAACCGCGAGATCGCCCGCGATCAAAGGGCGATCCACGTGCTCAAGGCGGAATGGAGTTTCTTGAACGAACCGGCGCGGGTGCGCGATTTGGCCGAACGCCATCTCGGCATGAGCCCCGCCGTCGGCGGCCAGTTCGGCGCGCTGATCGCGCTGCCAGCGCGCTTGGCGCCGCTCGATCCGCCGTTCGGGCCGCCGCTCGATCCGATTCCGTCGGTCGCGTCCGTTCCGATCGCGGAGACCAAGCCATGATCCGCCGCCTGCGTCCCGGCGCCGAACGCGGGGTCTGGGTTCCCGACGGCGCCCAGCCGCCCGCGCTCGCCCTCGAGGGCGTCGAGAAGCAGGCGTTGGAAACGGGACGCAACCGCCTGGTGGTCGCCGGCGCGGTGATCGCGTTCGCCTTCATCGCGGTGGCCGTGCGCCTGGTCGACGTCGCCGTTCTCAAGGGTGGCGAGCCGCGCATCGCCCGCTCGACGCCGCCGCACGCCGCCACCGCCCGGGCCGACGTCGTCGACCGCAACGGCGTCTTGCTCGCCACCAGCCTGCCGGTGGTGTCGCTGTACGCCAACCCGGGCGAAATCCTGGACGCGGCCGAAGCCGCCGCCAAGATCGCGACGGTATTGCCCGAAGTGGACCGCGAGCAGCTTCGCGCCCGCCTCGCGTCGTCGGGGCGCTTCGTCTGGATCAAGCGCAACCTGACCCCGCGCGAGCAATACGACGTCAATCGCCTCGGCATTCCCGGACTCGCGTTCCAAGGCGGCGAGAGGCGCGTCTATCCGCAGGGGCGCGCGGCGGCGCACGTCCTCGGCTTCACCGACGTCGACGGCCGGGGCATCGCCGGAATCGAGAAGAAGTTCGACGCCCGCCTCGCCGAAGGGGAAGAGGCGCTGGCGCTTTCCATCGACGTGCGCGTCCAGGATATCCTGCGCGAGGAGCTGGCCCAGCAGATGACGCGCTTTCGCGCCATCGGCGCCGCCGGGATCGTCCTCGACGCCGAAACGGCCGAGGTGCTGGCGATGGTGTCGCTGCCCGACTTCGACGCCAACGATTCTGCCGGCGTCGCCGGCAGCGAGGCCGCCTTCAACCGGGCGACCAAGGGCGTCTACGAGATGGGCTCGACCTTCAAGCTGTTCACCACCGCGATGGCCCTCGATTCGGGAACGGTCGGCCTGCGCGACGGCTACGACGCCAGCCGCCCGATCCAGATCGCCCGTTTCACCATCACCGATTTCCACGGCAAGAACCGCTGGCTGTCGGTGCCCGAGATTCTCGTCTATTCCTCCAACATCGGAACGGCGAAGATGGCGCTCGACGTCGGCGTGCACCTCCAGCGCGAATACCTGGGCGCCTTCGGGATGCTCAAGACCTCGCCGGTCGAGTTGCCGGAAACCGGCGCGCCGCTCGCCCCGGCCCGTTGGCGGGAAATCAACACCATGACCATCGCCTACGGTCACGGGCTCGCGGTCAGTCCGCTGCAACTGGCAAGCGGCGTCGCGGCGCTGGTCAACGGCGGCGTGCTGCGCCCGGCCACCGTGTTCAAGCGCGATCCCGGCAAGATTCCCGAAGGCACCGCCGCCATCAGCGAGGAAACCTCGCGCCACATGCGCGAACTCATGCGGCTCGTCGTCCTGTACGGCACCGGCAAGATGGCCAACGTTCCCGGCTCCGCCGTCGGCGGCAA
>CAYIQU010000397.1:0-2359 GCA_964365645.1 uncultured Hyphomicrobiales bacterium
ACTTCGCCGCGATGCTTGACCGCATGGGTGCCGGCGCGGCGCTTATCCAACTGCCAGTTGACGGTGCGCGTGAGAACGTCGCGACGGACCTCGACGCCGAAAACGGCGTCGTCCAGGTCGATAGCCCCGACCTTTTTGGCATCCAGAGTGATGATATCCAGCTTCATGGCGCCTTATTCCTTGTTCTCGCCTTCGGCCGGAGCCGGGGCTTCGGACACCGCCGACTTGATACCGGCGGGCTTGGGCGCGTCCTTGGGAAACGGGCGCTTGGCCGCGTCGCTAATCAGAACGTAGCCGCCTTCCGATCCCGGCACCGCGCCCTGGACCATGATCAAGCCGCGCTCGGAGTCCGTGGACATGACCTTGAGATTCTGGGTCGTGCGCTGACGGTCGCCCATATGGCCCGCCATTTTCTTGCCCTTGAACACGCGGCCGGGGTCCTGGCGCTGGCCGGTCGAACCATGGCTGCGATGGCTGACGGAAACGCCGTGCGTCGCGCGCAGGCCGCTGAAATTCCAACGCTTCATAACGCCGGCGAAGCCCTTGCCGATCGTCGTGCCGACCACGTCGACCAATTGGCCGGGAACGAAGTGGGCGGCGGACAGTTCGGCGCCGACGTCGAGAAGATTTTCCGGCGCGACGCGGAATTCGACCAAGCGGCTTTTCGGCTCGACCTTCGCCTTGGCGAAATGGCCGCGCTCGGCTTTGGTCCGGCGCTTGGCCTTGGCCTTGCCGATGCCGAGCTGAACGGCCGAATAGCCGTCCTTGTCTTCGGTCCGGCAAGCAACCACCTGCACGTTGTCGACGTGCAGGACCGTCACCGGCACATGGCTGCCGTCTTCGACGAACAGTCGGGTCATTCCCAACTTCCGCGCGATCAATCCGGTTCGCTGTTGCGGGCGCATGGACGTGTCCTTGTTCTTACAGCGGTCTTACAGTTTGATCTCGACGTCCACGCCGGCGGCGAGATCGAGCTTCATCAGCGCGTCCACCGTCTGCGGGGTCGGATCGACGATATCGAGCACCCGCTTATGGGTGCGGATTTCAAACTGTTCGCGCGACTTCTTGTCGACGTGCGGCGAACGGTTGACGGTGAAGCGTTCGATCCGGGTCGGCAGCGGAATCGGCCCGCGGACCTGCGCCCCGGTCCGCTGGGCGGTGCTCACGATCTCGCGCGCGGACTGGTCCAACACGCGATGGTCGAACGCCTTAAGACGGATGCGGATATTCTGGCTTTCCATGTCTACTGCCCGTTTCCGGGCGCCGGTCTATCCGGCGCCCACGCCTTTTCTGGTTACTACTCGATGATCTTGGCGACGACGCCGGCGCCCACGGTCCGTCCACCCTCGCGGATGGCGAAGCGCAGGCCCTCGTCCATCGCGATCGGCGAAATCAGCGTCACGTCCATCCGGATGTTGTCGCCCGGCATCACCATTTCCGTCCCCGCCGGCAGCGTGACCGTGCCGGTCACGTCCGTCGTCCGAAAATAAAACTGCGGCCGGTAGTTGGCGAAGAACGGCGTGTGCCGCCCGCCTTCTTCCTTCGTCAGGATGTACGCCTCGCAATGGAATTTCGTGTGCGGCGTGATCGTGCCCGGCTTCGCCAGAACCTGGCCGCGCTCCACTTCCTCGCGCTTCGTTCCGCGCAACAGCACACCGACGTTGTCGCCCGCCTCGCCCTGATCCAAGAGCTTGCGGAACATCTCGACGCCCGTGCAGACCGTCTTCTGCGTCGGCTTGATGCCGACGATTTCCAGTTCCTCGCCGACCTTCACGATCCCGCGCTCGACGCGGCCCGTCACCACCGTGCCGCGGCCCGAGATCGAGAACACGTCTTCGATCGGCATCAGGAACGGCTTGTCCTTCGGTCGCTCCGGCTGCGGAATGGCGCTGTCCACCGCGTCCATCAGCTTCATGATCGCCTGCTCGCCCCACTCGGGGTTCTTGTCTTCCAGCGCGCACAGCGCCGAGCCGCGCACGATCGGAATCGTGTCGCCCGGGAAGTTGTACTTGCTCAAAAGCTCGCGGACTTCCATCTCCACCAGGTCCAAAAGCTCCGGATCGTCGACCATGTCCACCTTGTTCATGAACACCACGATCGCCGGAACGCCCACCTGGCGGGCCAGCAGAATATGCTCGCGCGTCTGCGGCATCGGGCCATCGGCCGCCGAAACCACCAGAATGCCGCCATCCATCTGCGCCGCGCCGGTGATCATGTTCTTCACATAGTCCGCATGGCCCGGGCAATCCACATGCGCGTAATGCCGGTTCAGCGTTTCATATTCAACATGCGCCGTCGAAATCGTGATGCCGCGCGCCTTTTCTTCCGGCGCCTTGTCAATCTGGTCATACGCCGTATA
>CAYIQU010000398.1:0-2330 GCA_964365645.1 uncultured Hyphomicrobiales bacterium
CCATCTCGGTCACCGGGTGTTCGACCTGAAGCCGTGTGTTCATCTCGATGAAATAGAATTGCCCGTCCTCGTAGAGGTATTCGACCGTGCCGACGCTGCGGTAGCCCAGCGTGCGCAGCGCGGCGGCGGTGGTTTCGCCGATGCTTTGGCGCTGGTCGGCGTTCAGCGCGGGCGAAAGCGCTTCCTCGATCAGTTTCTGGTGGCGGCGCTGAAGCGAGCAGTCGCGCTCGCCCAGGTGAACGACGTTGCCGTGCAGGTCGGCGAGAATCTGGACCTCGATGTGGCGCGGCCGGTTCAGGTATTTCTCCAGGTAGACGTCGGGGTTGCCGAAGGCGGCCTGGGCTTCGGCCTGGGCGAGCCTGACCGCGGACAACAGCTCGCTCTTGTCGGTCGCCACCTTCATGCCGCGCCCGCCGCCGCCGGCGGTCGCCTTGATCAGGACCGGATAGCCGATCTCCTCGGCGGCGCGGAGCGCGTCCGCGTCGCTGCCGATGGACCCCTCGGAGCCGGGCACCACCGGCAGGCCGATCTCGCGGGCGGCGCGCTTGGCGGTGATCTTGTCGCCCATCAGGCGAATGTGCTCGGGCGAGGGGCCGATGAAGGTGAAGCCGTGCTCCTCGGCCATGGCGGCGAACTCGGCGTTCTCCGACAGGAAACCGTAGCCGGGGTGAATGGCGTCGGCGCCGCTGATGGTCGCGGCCGACAGGATCGCGGTCTTGTTGAGATAGCTTTCGCGCGCCGGCGGCGGGCCGATGCAGATGGATTCGTCGGCCAGCCGCACGTGCATGGCGTTGGCATCCGCGGTGGAATGAACGGCGACGGTGCGAATGCCCATTTCGCGACAGGCGCGCAGAATCCGCACCGCGATTTCGCCTCGGTTGGCGATCAGGACCTTGTCGAACATGCGCGCCGCCGGCCCCCGGGCTATTCGATCAGCACCAGCGGCTCGCCGTACTCGACCGGCGTGCCGTTGGCGACGAACATGCGGGCGAGCTTGCCCGCGCGCGGAGCCTTGATCGGATTGAAGACCTTCATCGCCTCGATCAGCACAAGGGTCTGGCCCTCGGCGATCGCGTCGCCGACCCGCACGAAGGGCGGGGTGGCGGGGTCGGGCGAGGTGTAGACCATGCCGACCATGGGCGATTTGACGATGCCGGGGTGGTCGGCGATGGATTCCGCCGCGACCACGGCCGGCGCGGCGGCGGTCGGGGCCGCGCCAGGAACGGCGACGGAAACGCCGGCCGGGGCGGCGCCGCCGCGTCGGACCACGCGCACCCGCCAGTCGTCGGCGGCGTATTCGATCTCGTCGAGGCCGGTCTCGGACAGCAGGTCGGCCAGCTCGCGCACCCGGTCGGCCTGGATGCCGGTGTCGGGTTGGGCGCCCTTGCCTTTGTTTTTCTTGTCCTTGTCGGGGGAATCGGCCATCAGGCTCTCCGCGTTTTGGCGATCAGATGCAGGGCGGCGTCGACGGCGAGTTCGTAGCCCTTGCCGCCGAGGCCCATGACGATGCCCGACGCGGCCTTGGAAACATAAGACGTTTCCCGGAACGGCTCGCGCCGGTGGATGTTGGACAGGTGCACCTCGATCACCGGCAGGCCGCAGGCGAGCAGGGCGTCCAGCAGCGCGACCGAGGTATGGGTGTAGGCGCCGGCGTTGACCAGCAGGGCGTCGGCCGAGGTCTTGGCCTTCTGCACCCAGTCCACCAGCTCGCCCTCGGCGTTGGTCTGGCGGAACTCGACGGTGGCCCCTTGCGCCTCGGCGCGGCGGCGGCAGGCGGCCTCGATGTCGGCCAGCGTCTCGCGGCCGTAGATGTCCGGCTCGCGGGTGCCGAGCAGGTTCAGGTTCGGGCCGTTGAGAACCAGGATGCGCGACGCCATCGGTGGGTTTCCCTTGCGTCCGTGCCCGCGACGAGGCCGGAAGCGGCGATTTCCGGCGGGTTATAGCACGCACATCCCGGCTGGGGACAATGCGATTTGCAACCGCCGGGGCGGGACTATATTTAGAGGCATGGATTAAGTTAACGAAAAGAGAGTTTTCATGCGCCTGACCGTCAACGGCGAAGACCGTTCCTTCGAAGCGTCCCTCACCGTCGAGCAGCTCCTCGTCCGGATCGGCCTGGACGGGCGCCGCGTGGCGGTCGAGCGCAATCGGGAAGTGGTGCCCAAATCCCGCTACGGCGAAACGGCGTTGGGCGAGGGCGACCGACCGTCAGCGTGAACTCTTGACCGCCATCGCCGCGCTTGAAACCGCCGAGACCGAGTTCACAGTGCAGGAGATCGTGGAAGAGTCAACGCGATCTCTGGACCGCCCGTTCAGCAGCAGCCACGTCA
>CAYIQU010000399.1:0-2313 GCA_964365645.1 uncultured Hyphomicrobiales bacterium
GCGAGGTGGTGGAGCTGATCACCTCGATCGCCGACCAGACCAACCTCTTGGCGCTCAACGCGACCATCGAGGCGGCCCGCGCCGGCGACGCCGGCAAGGGCTTCGCCGTGGTCGCGGCCGAGGTCAAGAACCTGGCCAACCAGACGGCCAAGGCGACCGAGGAGATCGGCACCCAAATCGGCGACATCCAGAGCGCGACCCAGCAGGCGGTCACGTCGATCGCCGAAATCGGCAAGGTCATCGGCGAGATCAGCGAAATCTCGTCGACCATCGCGGCGGCCGTCGAGGAGCAAGGCGCGGCGACCAAGGAAATCGCCCGCAACGTCGAGCAGGCGTCGGCCGGCACCAACGAGGTGGCGTCCAACGTCACCGAGGTGACCAAGGCCGCCAACGAAACCGGCCAGGCCGCGGCCCAGGTTCTGGAAGCCGCGACCGAACTGTCCAAGCAGTCCGAGGGACTCGGCCACACCATCGACAACTTCCTGGTCGAGCTGAAAAAGGTCGTCTGAACGGCCTTTATGCGTGAAGCCCGCGCCGCGTCCCCCATGGGGCGCGGCGCGTTTGTTTTTGAAGAACGGCGCGCGATTGCGCGTCCTTGGCGGAATTCCTTCGGGTATCGCCGAAATCCCTCCCTGGTTCTTTTGTCATTAAGGGCGAGACGCTCCGCCCCACGACGAAATGAAAGACCACACTCGACATAAGGATAAAGACGGGGTAGAAACGCGCTCGAATTCATCGAGCCCGGCGCAACGGAAGTTTTTCGCGGAAACCGCCCGGGGGGGCAACGAAGGCCGAACCGGCCCGATAAGGCGGCAAGAAACACGCAGTTGGGGATGCGCGCGAAGGGGGTAAGGACATGACGGACACCCGAATACTGACCGGGCATGAACGGACGTTCGCCGACGACGAGATCATCGTCACCAAGACCGACCTCAAGGGGCGGATCACCTATGCGAACCGAACCTTTCTCAAGCTCGCGGGATTGACCGAACGGGAGGCGCTCGGCGCGCCTCACAGCGTTATCCGGCACCCCGACATGCCCCGCTGCGTCTTCAAGCTTCTGTGGGATACGATCGAAACCGGAAAGGAAATCTTCGCCTACGTCGTCAATCGCGCCACAAACGGCGATCATTACTGGGTGTTCGCCCACGTCTCGCCCAGCTTCGACATGGCGGGCAACATCGTCGGCTATCACTCCAACCGGCGCACGCCCGACCGGCGGGTTCTCGATCAGGCGATCATCCCCCTTTATCGCGCCTTGCTGGAGGCGGAGGCAAAGCACGCCAACAGCAAGGACGGGATGAACGCGAGCCACGCCATGCTCGTCGGCCTGCTTTCCGAGAAGAAAATCAGCTACGACGAATTTGTTTTCTCTCTATGAAGTGGCGTTTTTCATTTATTATCGTCGGCCATGCGCCCCCTCGCCGCTTTTCCCCTTAAGGCTCGCCGTTCCGTTCGTTGGGTCCTGGCCGATATCGACGATACCATCACCACCGACGGGCGGTTGACGGCCGACGCCTTCGCGGCGATGGAGCGGCTGACGGCCGCCGGATTCGCCGTCGTGCCCATTACCGGCCGGCCGGCCGGCTGGTGCGACCATATTGCCCGGATGTGGCCGGTCGCGGCGGTGGTGGGTGAAAACGGCGCGTTCTATTTCCACTACGACCGGAAAACGCGCACGCTGCAGCGACGCTTCATGATCGACGCGGCGGCGCGGGCCGCCAACCGCCGCAAGCTGAAAGCGCTGGCGCGCCGGATTCTGGCCGGCGTTCCGGGAACGGCGCTGGCCTCTGATCAGGATTACCGCGACGCCGATCTCGCCATCGATTATTGCGAGGACGTCGCGCCCTTGCCGCGCAAAGAGGTGGATCGGATCGTCCGGTTGATGACGGCGGCCGGCGCGCACGCCAAGGTCAGCTCGATCCACGTCAACGGCTGGTTCGGCGATTACGACAAGCTCGCCATGACGCGGATTCTGTTTCGCGAACAGTTCGGGGTCGAGCTGGAGGCGGCGAAGGACGCGGTCGTGTTCGTCGGCGATTCGCCCAACGACGAACCGATGTTCGGGTTTTTCCCCCAGGCGGTCGGGGTCGCCAACGTGCGCGATTTCGAGGGCCGAATCCGGTTCACGCCGGCGTTCGTGACCCGCTCGCGCGGCGGCAAAGGGTTCGTCGAACTCGCGGCCGCGCTGCTGGCCGCGCGCGCGGGCAAAACCGTCAGCGGTCGCCGGAAGCCGGCGCGGAATCGTCCACCGCGTAAACGACGGTCGGCTGGGCGCGCCCGCGCACGGTGATCGAACCGATTTCGCGGTAG
>CAYIQU010000400.1:0-2311 GCA_964365645.1 uncultured Hyphomicrobiales bacterium
TCCACGACCGCGCCCCGGCCGGTATTCACCACGATGGCGCCCCGGGGCAGCAGGGCGAAACGCGCGGCGTTCATCAATCCGCGGGTTTCGGGCGTCGCCGGGCAGTGGATGGACAGGAACTGGGCCTGCGGCAGCAGGTCCTCGACGCTTGGGTGATAGACCGCGCCTTGCTCCAACTCGGGCGAAAGGCGGGTGCGGTTGGAATAATGGATTTCCATGTCGAAGCCGCGGGCGCGACGAGCGAAGATCTGCCCGACCCGGCCCATGCCGACGATGCCCAGCCGCTTGCCCGTGACCTGGGTGCCGACCATGAAAGCGGGGCTCCATTCCTTCCATTCGTTGTTGCGCATGATCCGCTCGCCCTCCGCCGCGCGCCGCGCCGCGCCCAGCATCAGCAGCATGGTGATCTCGGCGGTGGCGTCGTTGAGCACGTCGGGGGTATTGGTGACGATCAGGCCCCGGGCCTTGGCCGCCTTGACGTCCACGTGGTCGTAGCCGACGGAAAAATTAGCGACGGCCCGGACCGAGGCGGGCAGCCGGGCGATCACGTCAGCCGAGAGAATCTCGCTGTGGCAGGCCAGAATCGCGTCCGCCCCTTCGGACAATCGCACCAATTCATCGCCGGAATAGACCCTGTCGGTTGGATTGAAGCGGGGCTCGTAGTCGCGCTTGAGCCGGGTTTCGACATCGTCGGGTAACTTGCGGCAGACGAGAACGACGGGTTTCTTCGACATGGGATGCGACCTTGGTTATCTGGATTTGTTTCGCGGGCCTACCCATCGGGGCGGGCCGCTATCGGACGGATGACGAAAACTAATCGCGGGTAGGACGGGACGCAAGACATCCGCCGGCGTGCCCGGCCTTGCATTGATGCCGCGCGTCGGGCAATTTCCCGCCCGCGCGCCGTGCGCCAGAGGAGAATTTCCATGAGCTTCACCCTTGTCGAACAATGCCCCGCGCGGCTCAACCGCAGCGAATTGGCGGTGCCGGGCTCGAACCTGCGCTTTCTTGAAAAAGCGCCGCAAAGCGCGGCCGACGTGATCTTCCTCGACCTGGAAGACGCCGTCGCCCCCGACGACAAGGCGAGGGCGCGCCAGAACATCATTCAGGCCCTGAACGACGTGGACTGGAGCCATAAGACCGTCTCGGTTCGGATCAACGGCCTCGATACCCATTACATGTATCGCGACGTGGTCTATTTGCTCGAACAGGCGCCGGGCAAGCTGGATATGATCATGATTCACAAGGTCGGAACGGCGGCCGACGTCTACGCGCTGGACATGCTGGTGACGCAGATCGAAGCGGCGACCAAAACCACGAAGCGCATCGGCTTCGAGCTGATCATCGAAACCGCGCTCGGGATGCAGAACATCAACGCGATCGCGCAGGCGAGCAAACGCCTCGAGTCGCTTCACTTCGGCGTCGCCGACTACGCCGCCTCGACCCGTGCGCGCACCGTCAACATCGGCGGTCCGAATCCCGACTACGCCGTCCTGACCGATCCCGACGCGGCCAAGAAGCGCGAAGTTCACTGGGGCGACATGTGGCATTACGCGCTGGCGCGCCTGGTCGTCGCGGCGCGGGCCAACGGCTTGCGCCCGATCGACGGGCCTTTCGGCGATATAGGAGACCAGGACGGCTACGCCGCCCAAGCCAAGCGCGCCGCCGCGCTGGGCTGCGAGGGCAAGTGGGCGATCCATCCGACCCAGGTCGATCAGGCCAACACCCTGTTTAGCCCGAGCGAGGCGGAAGTGACCAAGGCCCGCCGCGTCATCGAGGCGATGGCGCAGGCGCAGAAGGAAGGCAAGGGCGCGGTGACGCTGGACGGCCGGCTGATCGACATCGCCTCCATCCGCCAGGCCGAGGTTCTGGTGCAGAAGGCCGATCAGGTTTCCAAGTCGAAGAAGTAACCGAATCGAGCATCGGGAAAAATAAAAGCGGCGGGGCGCGTGCCCCGCCGCTTTTATTTTCGGCGCGTGGTTCCAGCGCCGGCCGGTCGACCGGTCAGGGAATCAGGCGCAGCCGGCGGAACAGCCAGAACTGGAATCCGATGACGCCCGCCATGACCGCCAGCGCGCCGACGAATCCGAAAACGCTGTTCCCGCCGGGAATCCCGCCGACGTTCATGCCGAGAAGGCCGGCGATGAACGACAGCGGCAGGAACATGGCGGTGACCAGAGCCAGGATGTACATGGCGCGCTGCGATTGATGGCGGCTGCGGCTGTCGAGTTGGTCCTGGGCGATCTGGGCGCGTTCGCGGGCGGCATCCAGGTCTTCGATGTGGCGGGAAAGCTGATCGCGCACCTCGCGC
>CAYIQU010000401.1:0-2304 GCA_964365645.1 uncultured Hyphomicrobiales bacterium
GCAGCATCAGGCCCTTCTGCGATCCGCCGATCGTGACGTCCACGCCCCATTCGTCGTGGCGGTAATCGATGGAACCCAGCGAGGAAATGGTGTCCACCATCAGCAGCGCCGGATGCTTCGCCCGGTCGATCGCCTTGCGCACGGCGGCGACGCTGGAGGTGATGCCGGTCGAGGTCTCGTTGTGGACCATGCACACCGCCTTGATGGCGTGCGCCTTGTCGGCGCGGAGCTTTTCCTCGACGACGTCGGCGTTGACGCCGTTGCGCCAGTCCCCGGCCACCATGTCGACCTTGAAGCCGAGCTTTTTCGCCATATCGACCCAAAGCAGGGCGAACTGGCCGACTTCGTACATCAGCACGCCGTCGCCGGGCGAAAGGGTGTTCATCAGGGCCGCTTCCCACGCGCCGGTGCCGGATGACGGATAAATCACCACCGGCCCCTTGGTCTTGAAGACCTTCTTGACGTCCTCAAGGACGCGCAGGCCGAGCTTGCCGAAATCGGGCCCGCGATGGTCCATGACCGCGCGGTCGATGGCCCGCAAGACGCGCTCCGGCACGTTGGTGGGGCCGGGAATGTTGAGAAAATGGCGGCCGGCGCGACGAGTCATGGATGCGTGCTCCCAAGAAAAGATAATGGCCCGCCCCCCGGGACGGGCGCGCGGAAAGGGGCGCCCTTTATGCATACAAAAATCCGAAAGAGCAACACCGCAGCCGGGTAGGGCCTAGCCCACCCCTAAGAGGCTAACCAACTGCAAAACAAAGAATTTTGTGCGCTGCGATAAAACGCCTTCGGCAAGCCGAGACGGAACCTTTCTTGTCTTTTGGGGCCGCGCCGCTACCTTCCGACAATGACCCCGGAGCCGTCCCCGTCAACACCATGACCACCCAACCCGCCCCCCTTCCGCACGTGATATCCCCGATCCGGCCGGGCGAACCCGAGCTTGCCCGGCGGCTCAAGGACGCCGTCGCCGGCGAGGTTCTGTTCGACGCCTTCAGTCGCGGGCGCTACAGCACGGATGCCTCCATCTACCAGATCGAGCCGGTCGGCGTGGTCGTGCCGCGCGACGTCGAGGACGTCCGGCGCGCGATCGAGATCGCGACCACTGCCGGCGCGCCAGTGCTGGCGCGCGGCGCCGGCACCTCGCAATGCGGCCAGACGGTCGGCCGGGCGGTGGTCATCGATGTGTCCAAGCACCTGAACCGCGTGCGGGCGTTCGATGCCGAGGCGCGCGCCGTCACGGTCGAGCCGGGCATCACGCTCGATCTCCTCAATGCTTATCTCAAGCCCCACGGCCTGTGGTTTCCGGTCGACGTTTCGACGGGCAGCCGCGCCACCCTGGGCGGCATGGCCGGCAACAACAGCTGCGGCACCCGCTCGCTGCGCTATGGCCCGATGCGCGACAACGTGCGCGCGATCCACGCGCTGCTCGCCGACGGTTCCGCCGCCCGCTTCGGCGAGGTGCCGTGGGACGCGACTCCGGCGACGCTGCCCGCGCCACTCGATACGCTCGCCGAAAAACTGTTCGCGCTCGGCCGACGCGAGGCCGACGAGATCGCGGCGCGGTTCCCGCCGCTGATGCGCCGGGTCGGCGGCTACAACATCGACGCGCTGGCGCCGGGCGGCGTTCCCGCCTCGGGCACCATCCGCGGGCACAATCGCCAAGTCGCCAACTTGGCGCACCTGCTGGTCGGATCGGAGGGGACGCTGGCTTTCACCACCGCCCTCGAACTCGACCTCGCGCCCCTTCCGCCGCACAAGACCTTGGGCGTCTGCCACTTTCCGACCTTCTACAAGGCCATGGAATCGGCTCAGCACATCGTCAAGCTGGACCCGACCGCGGTCGAGTTGGTGGACCGGACCATGATCGAGCTGTCCCGCGCGATTCCGATGTTCCGCGCCCCGGTCGAACAGCCCGTCCGGGCCCAACCGGCGGCCCTGCTGCTGGTCGAGTTCGCGGGCGAGGACCGCAACGAACAGATTCGCGGCCTGAAGCGCCTGTCCGATCTGATGAGCGATCTCGGCCTGCCCGGCCAGGTCGTCGAAATCACCGATCCCGCCTTGCAGCGCGCGGTGTGGGAGGTACGCAAGGCCGGCCTCAACATCATGATGTCGATGAAAGGCGATGGAAAACCGGTTTCCTTCATCGAGGACTGCGCGGTGCGGCTGGAGGACCTGGCGGACTACACCGACCGCCTGACCAACGTCTTCCGCAAGCACGGCACGTCGGGAACCTGGTACGCGCACGCCTCGGTCGGCTGCCTGCACGTGCGCCCGGTCCTGAACCTGAAATCCGAGATCGACGTC
>CAYIQU010000402.1:0-2301 GCA_964365645.1 uncultured Hyphomicrobiales bacterium
CGTTGCGCCGCTCGGCCGATGCTCCGGCATCGCCCTTCGCGCCGCGCCTGGCGGGATCGCCTCGCCACGGCGCAACGCAGGCGATTCCATATCAAGACATCATGCTCTAAGCCGGCGGAATGATAAGATGCCCGCCGCCCGTTTCCGTCGTTAGGATTCCCGCTTGATGATGCCCGCCCCTTCGGACGCCCCTCCCTCCTCGCCCCCATCCGGGCCGGACCGCGCGCGCCGTTTCGGACGGCTTTCTACTAGTAGAGTTAGGGGGGCCTTGGGGGCTTTCGCGGCGCTGGCCCTCGTTTTGCTCGCGGCGGCCTGCTACGTGCCGGTCCGCTTCGACGCCGAGATCGACATTCGCAGGACCGGCCACTACGCCATGGAGTTCGACGGCTACATCGTCGATCTGCCCCTCTACGAGGGCTTGGCCAAGGGCAAGATCGGCGGGACCGAGGAGCAGCAGAAAGTCGAGACCATCAAGACCGACTTCACCCGCGATTCCAGCACCCGCGTCGTCGAGTATCAGCGGCGCGGCGTTTTCCGGGTCCACTGGAAGGGCCAGGGCGATATCACCCGGGCCAAGATGGTGACCTTCATCCGGCGTAACGCCGCCATGCTGACCATCAGCTATTCGGAGCCGACGGGCCTGATCAACGTCTACGGCGCCTCCCTGACCCAAGAGAACATCAAGCGCCTGGCCGACGTGGGCCTCGGCACCGAGGGCCAGATCCGCCTGACCACGGATGCCAAGGTAGTCGATCACAACGCCAATCAAGTCCGCGACGACCCGAAAAAAGGTACGGGCTTTAAGACCTACGTCTGGCGAGTCCAGGGCTTCGACACGCCGCCCAAGCTGACGATTGCATTGCGGTAGAGGGCGCGCTGCGCTGAATCCCGAGGATTGATTCGCTTCCGGGATTTCCCCGCATTCCGTTGGCGGATCATGTGGGGTACGGTCGTATGCTTTCCATTCGTTTAAACGGTGGAGACGGACCGTGGGAAATTTCGCGCGTGTGGCGCTGGTTCTGGCTTTCGCGGCCATCCCCTTCCCTTCGGCCGGCGCGGAAACGCTTACGATGGCCGGAACCGGCGCCGCGACGGAGATCGCCCGCCAACTCGCCGAAGCCTTTGTTCGGGAGCGCGCCGGGATCGACGTCCAGGTGCACAACAGCATCGGCAGCGGCGGCGGCATCAGCGCGGTGCGGACGGGAAGGCTCGATCTCGGCCTCACGATCCGGCCGCTCAGCGTCGAGGAACAGGCGGCGGGCCTTCGCTATGTTCCCATCGGCGTGACGCCAATCGTCTTCGTCGTCTCACGGCGGGCGGAGAACAAATCATCCCTGACCGTCGCCCAATTGAAGGCGGCGTTCGAGGGGGATTTGACGGCTTGGTCCGACGGCCGGCCGCTGCGGATGATCCTGCGCGCCGACAATGAAACGTCGATGGTCAAGCTGATCGAACGCTATCCGGGCATGGCGCAATGCCTGGAAAAAGCCCGCTCGATCCGGGGCGCCATCGTCGCCCTCAACGACGAGGAAGCGATGCGCCTAGCCGTGAAAATCCCCGGGGCCGTGTCCCTGGGTCCCCTGTCGACCCTCGTCGCCGGCGCGTACCCGTTGCGGCCGTTGGCCCTGGGCGACGGGGTGATTCCGAGCGTCGAAGCGGTCGAGAACGGAACCTATGCGTTGAAGGCCGAAATCGGCTTCGTGGCGCCGGCCGGCGCGCGTCCGGCGGCGATCGCGTTCATGGATTTCGCGGCATCGAAGCAAGGGGCGGCGATCCTGCGGGCCAACGGCGTGCTGCCGGTTTCTCGATGATGATCCACACCGAAAAAGACCCGCGGGGAACCGAGAGCGATTTCCCGAACACGGCCCGAAGGGTTCGGCTCGCGGCGATCGCGGTCGGCGTTGTTCTGGCCTTGGCCGTGTCCATGGCGACCCCGGCGGTCGTCCTTTATTCGAAGTGGACGGCGGGCAAAACGGAGATGCGGCAAAGTCTCGCCGTGACGGCCGATGATCTTTCGCGGTTCATCGCCCTTAATCCCGAGACCTGGGATTTGCAGGCTGATCACGGACTCAGCAACATTCTGCAACACGCCCGGCGGACGTTCAGCGGGGGCAATCCGCGCTTTGAGGTCTTCGACGCGGCCGGGGCCATGCTGACCGCCATCGGGAATCCGTCCTCTTCGCGGCTGTATCTCCGGGACGAGACCGGTCTCACCAACGGCGTCAACAAGCCGGTCGGCCGGGTGCGCCTGACCGTGGCGGTCGAGAACGTCGTAGCGGATACCTTCTTGTGGTTCGTCCT
>CAYIQU010000403.1:0-2296 GCA_964365645.1 uncultured Hyphomicrobiales bacterium
GGTCGTCAACGCCGCCGGCCACGGCGCGCAAAAGATCGCCCGCGCGATCCGGGGGATGCGCCTCGAAACCATCCCGCCGCTTCACTACGCCCGCGGCAACTACTTCACGCTGACGGGGAAGAATCCGTTCCGGCACCTGATCTATCCGGCGCCCCGGCCCAGGAATTCCGGCGCGCTGGGCGTCCACGTGACTCTCGATCTCGCCGGCCGGGCCCGCTTCGGTCCCGACCTGGAATGGATCGATTCCCTCGATTACGCCGTCAATCCCGAACGCGGCGCGACGTTCTATGAAGCCGTCCGCCGCTACTGGCCGGACCTTCCCGACGGCGCCCTCGCCCCGGCCTACGCCGGGGTGCGCCCCAAGCTGGCCGGTCCGGGCGAACCGGAGCGGGATTTCATCTTGCAAGGACCGGCGGACAGCGGCGTTGCCGGCCTGGTCAACCTGTTCGGGATCGATTCGCCCGGCCTGACCTCGTGCCTGGCGCTCGCCGACGCCGTCGGCCGGATGCTGGGGCTCGATCCCGATCCGCTGGTCGCGGCGGGTCCCTAGAACCTAAAGCGGTCTTCCGTTTTCTTCCGTTCCCGCCTACTATATGTAGGGTGTCTGCTCGAGAATGGACGCGAGGACTATGATTCGCTCGCCTAAAAGCTCCATGTTCCGGGGAATTCGTTTCCTGGTCCTGGCCGGAGTCGCGTTCGCCTGGGGGGCGACGGCGTCCGCCCAGTCGCTTGAGCGCGAACTGGGCACCATTCTCGTCGATCATCCGCAAATCCAGGGCTCGATGAAGTCGATCGAGGCCGCGCGCGCCGGCATCAACCGCGCCCGCGCGCCTATGTTCCCCAAAATCAACGCGGTCGGCGACAGCGGGCCGGAAAAGGTCGACACGCCGACCACCCGGTCGAGCGAATCCGGCAACGACGTCACCCGCACCCACATCGTCGGCGGCGTGACCGTCACCCAGAACCTGTTCAACGGGTTCGCCACCACCACCCAGGTGCGCACCGCCCAGATCAGCAAGGCGCTGGCCGAAGTCACCCTGCGCGGCACGACCCAGCAGGTGCTGTGGGAAGCGATCCAGGCCTACGTCGACGTTCTCAAGCAGAAGCGCCTGATCGAGATCGGCCGCGAGACGGAACGAACCATCCAGCAGCAGCTGGAACTGGAAGACGAGCGCGTCCAGCGCGGCACCGGCATCACGGTCGACGTGCTGCAAGCCAAATCGCGGCTCCAGATCGCCAAGGAGAAGCGGATCAACTACGAAGGCGCGCTGCAAGACGCCATTTCCAAGTACACCCAGGTCTTCAATCATCCGCCGCCGCTGGAAACCATGATCGACCCGCGCGTGCCGGCGGAACTGCTGCCGAGCACGCTGGAACACGCCACCGAAATCGCGCTTTCGGAAAGCCCGACGCTCGCCAACAGCGGCGCCAACATCGAAATGGCGCGCGAGAAACGCACGCTGATATCGGCCGAGATGTACCCGAGCCTCGACATCGTCGGCAAGTCGAACTACGAGCACAACAAGAACACCGTGCTCGGCACCCGGCGCGATTATTCGCTCGTGCTGCAAGCGACGTGGGACATTTTCAGCGGCTTCTCGACCCGCGCCGGGCAAACCCAGACCGCCTACGAATACGCCGCCGTCAAGGACAACCACCGCCAGGCGGCGCGCAAGGTGATGGAACAAGTCCGCATCGCCTGGCAGGCGGTGCTGACCGCCCGCCAGCGGGTCGACTTGCTGGAAAACGCCGTCAACATCGCCGCCGAAGTGTTCGAATCGCGCCGCACGCTGCGCGAGGCGGGCAAGGAAACGGTCATCAGCGTGCTCGACGCCATGAACGAGGTCAACAACGCCGAGATCAACTTCACCGGCGCGACCTACGAGGAGCGCGTCTCCGTCTTCCAGCTTTTGCTGGCGATGGGCCGGCTCAACGCCAACTATCTCGGCATCACCTTGGAATAATCGTAGCGATTTTCGTTTCGTCACCTCATGAAAGCGGGCGCGACGAAAGACGTTATTTCAGAACCGTTACCGTTACCCTCACCCTCCCAACCCTAACGGTTGGGCCCCTCCCTCTCCCGCTTGCGCGGGAGAGGGGCTCAAAAATCCCCTCCCCCCCGTGTCATGTGCTTGTCGTGCGAATGCACGCCTATCGGCGCGTCGTGCGAATGCACGCCTGTCGGCGCGACGCCATGGAGGACGTTTCTCTAATTTCCCCCTCCCCTTGCGGGAGGGGGTCAGGGGGAGGGGTTATTTCCACTGCACTGGGAAAGAGCCTAGGCCCCGAAGGCGGC
>CAYIQU010000404.1:0-2290 GCA_964365645.1 uncultured Hyphomicrobiales bacterium
GCGTTCCTGTTTGGCGGAGTCGGGCGATCCGGAAAGGAGCAGGGCCGGGTCGAGGGCGACGTCGAAAAGATGGACGCCCCAATGCAGGTGCGCGCCGGTGGTGCGTCCGGTCTTGCCGATGCGGCCGACGGGCGCGCCCTGGCGGACGCGCGCGCCGTGGACCGCGGAAATCTCGCTCAGATGGATGTAGGTCGAGGTCAGGCCGTGGCCGTGGTCGATGACCAGCGTCTTGCCGGTCAACACCATGTCGTCGTGGGCGAGCGCGACCACGCCGTCGGCGGCGGCGACGACCGGCGCGCCTTCCGGCCCGGCGATGTCCAACCCCAGATGCGGCGCGCGCGCCTCGCCGTTCAGCACCCGCTGGCTGCCGTAGACGCCTGAAACCGGCCCGGCCGCCGGCCGGACGAACCGCGCGCCGAGGCGCAACTCGGCGTCGTCGCGCGTGCGGGCGGCGGTCACGGCGGCGCGGTCGTCGTTGATCCGTTGCGTCGTTTCCGGATCGGGCGTGACCAGGCGCGGCGGCAGGCCCTCGATGCGCTGGATCGGGTAACGCCGCTTGGCGATGGCCAGCGCGCGGACCGTTTCCCGTCCGTCCGGCGCGACGATCTTGAGACGGGCCTTGGGTCCATGGTCGCGCCCGAATCCGATCAGGAACCGGCCATCGGCGGCGAGCCTCAGCGCGCGGCCGTCGAGGGCGACGCTTGAGCCGGGCTCGATCCGCCCGACGACAAGGCCGCCCTGGGTCATCGAGCCTTCGAGTTCCAGCGCCGCCGCCGCGAAAGGGAACGCGGCGACGAAAACGGCCAGGAGCATCGTCGGGACGAAGGCGAACGTTCTCACAGAAGTTTCCCCTGGCGCGACGGCGTCGCGGCCGACGGCGTTTTTGCCGGCGACGGCTTTCCGGGGTCGCCCCCTTTCTCCGCCACCGCCGGCACGCGGCCGTCGTGGAACTCCAGCGAAAGCCGCGCGCCCGGGGCAATCGCGGCGGCCGCGGCCAGCGCCCGGCCGGCTTCGTCCCGCACCACCGCGTAGCCGCGTCCCAGAACGCTGCGGTACGAGACGCTTTCCAAAAGCGCGCCCGCCTGGGACAGCCTGGCTTCCACCGCCGTCAGCGCCGCGACCACGGCCGACTTCAAGGCGCGGGCTTCGCCGGCCAGCAGCCCTTCGGCCTGTGCGATGCGCTTCTCCGGACTTTGCAGGCGCAACGCGATTTCCTTCAAGCGCGCGCCCTGGCGCTCCAGCCCGACGCGCAAGGCATGGCCCAGCCGCTCGCCCCATTCGTCCAGGCGCTGGGAACGCTCCTCGATCATCGCGGGACCGCGCGTCAGCGCGCGGGCGAAATCGGCGAGCCGGGCGGCGCGCTCGGTCGCCAGACGCTCCAGCGCGGCGGTCAAACGCAATCCGGTTTCGCCGACGCGGGCGAGCAAGTCGGCGCGCACCGGGACCGCCATCTCGGCGGCGGCCGTCGGCGTCGGCGCGCGCAAATCGCTGGCGAAATCGATCAACGTCGTATCGGTTTCATGCCCGACGGCGGAAATAAGCGGGATCGCGCTGGCGGCCGCGGCGCGGATCACGATCTCCTCGTTGAAGGCCCACAAGTCCTCGATGCTGCCGCCGCCGCGGGCGACGATCAAAACGTCGGGCCGGGGCACTGTCCCGCCCACGGGCAGTTTGTTGAACCCTTCGATGGCGGCGGCGATCTGTTCGGCCGCGCCTTGGCCTTGGACCAGGACCGGCCACACCAGCACGCGGCGGGGGAACCGTTCCTCCAGGCGGTGCAGGATGTCGCGGATCACCGCCCCGGTGGGGGACGTGACGACGCCGATCGTCTCGGGCAGGTAGGGAATTTTCTTTTTGCGCTCGACGGCGAACAGCCCCTCGGCGGCGAGTTTTCTTTTGCGCTCTTCGAGAAGCTTCAGAAGGGCCCCTTCGCCCGCGAGTTCGAGGCGGTCGATGACAAGCTGGTATTGCGACCGGCCGGGATAGGTGGTCAACTTGCCGGTGGCGATCACGTCCATGCCGTCCTCGGGCGCGAAGCCCAGCCGGCCGGCGGTGCCCCGCCAGGCGACGGCGTTCAGAACCGCGTCCGCGTCCTTGAGCGACAGATAGACGTGGCCGCTGGCCGCGCGCTTGAATCCGGAAATTTCGCCCCGCACCCGTACCAGCGGAAAGGCGCCCTCGACGGCGGCCTTGAGCGCGCCGGCGATCTCGCTGACCGACAGGATCGGAATATTGTCCGTAGGCATTCGAGGGCTTGGGTTTTGCGCCATGGTTGCTAGTATGGAGCCAG
>CAYIQU010000405.1:0-2285 GCA_964365645.1 uncultured Hyphomicrobiales bacterium
CCATCGCCGCCCAGCGGAACCAGAACAGCGCGGCGGGCGCGATGACCTTGCCGATGGCCGGCTTCTGCTCGTCGGGGATCTTGGGCATGCTGGGGATCTGGACGAAGTTGAAGTACCACAGCAGCCCGATCCACATCACGCCGGACAGCACGTGCAGCCAGCGGAAGAAGAAGGATATCCACTTGATGTCGCCGCCCGGCACGCCCTGGCTGGTGCCGCCGGCGACGATCAGGATCATAACGATCGTCAGCACGAAGCCGGCGATCACGGTGTTTCTCAGGTTTTGCAGAATGCTGGCCATAACCCCTCCGTAAGGTCTATTGGTTCAACGCGAAATCCGGCGGACCCCCTTGCGGATACCGGCCGGGTTTTCCCCGGGCGGGATTTAGAGGCGGTCCAATTTGACCCGTTATATATAGGGATGGCGGGCCTTTGGGCAAACCTTACTGTTTAACTCCGCTATTGCCTTGATTCCTCCGGTGGGCGCCTGAAACAGAGTGTGACCGGCGGCGCGGCGATTCGCGGCGAAAGAGGTTCGCGGCATGGAAGAGTATTCGGACGATTCGCGCCAGGACGCGGGCTATTGCGCCGATCTAGTTCGGATCGAGGATCGGGACCGGTTTCTGGCGGCGCAGTTCGCGCCCCCGGACGCGCGCGGGCGTCTTCTCGCGCTGCTCGCCGTCAACGCGGAAATCGCGCGGGCCGCCCGGGCCGCGCGCGAACCGGTTTTGCTGCGGATTCGGATTCAGTGGTGGCGCGAGGCGGTGGCGGCGGTTCTTGACGGCCGCCCGTCGCCCGGCCAGCCGGCGCTCGCCCAGCTTGCGCGCGCGCACGGGGAAACACCCCTCGATCACGACGCAATCGAGCGGCTGCTGTCCGCCCGCGAACGCGACTTCGTCGTCGAGCCGCTTGCGGGGGTGGACGACGCCGTCGCCCATGCCGAAGCGGCGTCGGGGTCGCTGGCGCGTCTCGCCCTGCGGGCGCTGGACGTCGCCGATCCGGCGGCCGTCGCCGCCGCGCGATCCGCCGGGATCGCCTTCGGCCTGATGGAAATGGTCAACCGTGTCCCTTTTCCGCTGGAGGCGGCGACGCGCGCCCATATCGCCGCCGCGCGCGACGCAGGGACGAACGTTCCCGTCGCGGCGCGGGCGGTGATGCTGTGGGTTGCGGCGGCGGAAGCGCGCCTCGTGTCGAGCGATCCAACCCGATCGCCGCCGTTATTGCCGCTGACGCTCGCGTGGCGGGCCTGGCGGCGGACTTACTAACCGCCTCTTTTCTCGGGGTTTCCAAGCGGCGGGCGCTTGAGGCGCATCAGTTCCAGCGCCGAGACCTGGGGAAAGATCGGCGCCGCTTCGTGATAATACAGCATGACCACGCCGCGCTTGATGTCGGGGAAGCCGCCGCGGGTATCGTCGAACTTGCGGATTTCCAGCGTTGCGATCGCGCCGGTCTTCGGGTTGCGCGCCCGCCAGGCGCGCGTCGGATTGTCGCGCCGGGCGGCGGCGAGCGGCGCGATGCTGCGAGTCCAGTTTTCCGCCGGCGGGCCATAGAGACCCGAATAATAGGACGCCACCCGGTCGAAGGATTCCGACGGGAACAGGGTTTGAATCCGCGTCGCCTTGCCGGCGTCGTAGCGCACCACCGCCTGTTGGCCGGTATACAGGATGGTGTTGACGGTGAAGTCGGTTTCCATCGCCTTGGGCCAGTTGGCGGCCTCGACGCAGAACAGAACTTGGCCGCGCGCTTTCTCGACGCAGCCGCGGCCGGTGACGTCCTCGCTGCCGCGCGGCGGGTTGTCCTTGTCGAGGCTGAGGGAGCGCCCGACCATGAAGCCCAATCCGACCGGCACGTTTTCCGGCACCGGCGGGGCGGCGGGCGGGGCCGTCACCATCGGGCGGGATTGCGCCATTTCGACTTTCGACCCCCAGAGCCCGCCAGTCTGGCCCGTATCCTTGTCGCCGTCCTTTTTCTCCTCGACGGCGCCGAACAAGCCGCCGCCGGCGTCTTTTTTGGTGTCGGTGGCCTTGCCGGCTGGCTTGGGTGGCGCGCCAGGGCGGGAGAAGAGCAGTTTGCGGTCTTCGGGCGCGCCGGGCTTGTCCGGCACGGCGGCGATCTGGGATTCCGGCGCGGGCGTGGTGCCGCCGTGCTCGACGGTCGGCGACCAGGAACCGGGCGCGGTCTCGCCTGGAACGGGCGCGGCCGTGGGTTTCTCCGCCGAGTCGGGCCGAGCCTTGGCCGTTTCGCTCGGTCCGGCCGGCCTGGAAGAATCGGCGGGCTTGGGCGCG
>CAYIQU010000406.1:0-2272 GCA_964365645.1 uncultured Hyphomicrobiales bacterium
AGCGCGTGCTCGGGATCGAGAAACGCCCAGGCCCGCACCTCGCCGTCCGCCGCCTTGACGCGATCGAGGCAATCGCGCGTCAATTCGGCGGACTTGAGGCGTCCCTCGCGAATCTCGAGGGCGGCTTGCGCCAGCGACAACTCATGCGGATCCATCGGGTGCCGCGATCCTCACTTCGGCGTGTAGAGGTAATCGGGCAGCCACAGCGCCAGGCCCGGGAAGAGGTAGACCAGCGCCATGGTTCCGAAAACCATGTACACGAACGGCAACGCGCCGGCGAAGATATCGCTCAGCTTGACGTGCGGCGGGGCCACTCCCTTGAGGTAGAAGGCGGCCATCGCCACCGGCGGCGTGTTGAACGCGGTCTGCGTGTTCAGCGCCACCAGGATGCCGAAGAAGATCGGATCGATCCCGAAGTGACTGACCAGCGGCAGGAAGATGGGCACGAAGATAATGATGATTTCGGTCCATTCCAGCGGCCAGCCCAGCAGGAAGATGATGACCTGGGTCAGCAGCAGGAACTGTACCGGGGTCAGGTTGAGCCAAAGAATGAAGGTCTCGATCACCTGCTGTCCGCCCAGAACCGCGAACACCGCGGAGAAGGTCCACGAGCCGATGAACAGATAGCAGACCATCGCCGTGGCGCGGGCCGTCAGGTAGACCGATTCCCTCAG
The DNA here is from genome assembly GCA_964365645.1 of uncultured Hyphomicrobiales bacterium. Taxonomy (GTDB): domain Bacteria; phylum Pseudomonadota; class Alphaproteobacteria; order Rhodospirillales; family 2-12-FULL-67-15; genus 2-12-FULL-67-15. The sequence goes on from CAYIQU010000406.1 coordinate 675, forward strand.
CATTCCGTAGTTGAACGCGCCGTAGCCGGCCGCCAGCACCATACTGGCCAGCGCGCCGATGCCGGCGGCTTCCGATGGCGTCGCCAGGCCGAACAGGATCGCGCCCAGCACCGAAACGATCAGGAGGAAAAGCGGAAAGAACGAGGTGAGTAAATTCCTCGCCACTTCCTTGAACGGCACATCGGTCATTTCGCGCGGCAGCTTGGGGCACAACGCCGGATTGAGCAGCGCCCGGATGATGATGTAGGCGATATAAAGCCCGGCCAGGATGAACCCCGGAATGAACGCGGCGGCATAGAGCTTGACCGCCGAGACGCCGGCGGTGGCCGCGTACACGATCAGAAGAATGCTGGGCGGGATCAAGATGCCCAAACAGCCGCCCGCGCACACCACGCCGGCGGAGAGCTTGACGTCATAGCCGGCCCGCAGCATCGCCGGGAACGCGAGCAACCCCATCAGGGTGACGACGGCGCCGACGATGCCGGTCGCGGTCGCGAACATGGCGCAAGTCGCCATGGTGGCGACAGCCAGCGATCCGGGAACGTTCCGGGCCGCGATCTGCAGCGCGTGAAACAGGCGGTCGAGGATGTTGGCTCGCTCGACGATATAACCCATGAATAGAAACAAAGGGACCGCCGTCAGCACGTCGCTGGAGGTAACCTCGAAGGTTTTTTGCACCAGCAAGGTGAAGATGCGGTTTTGGGCGATCTCTTGTCCGGGCACGTAAAAGGCGTAGTAGCCGAAGCCGACGCCCATGGCCATCAAGGAGAAGGCGATGGGAAAGCCCAGCATGATGACGAACACGAAGATGCACAGCATCGTCAAGCCGACATAGGGATCGGAAATCATGACTTGGCTCCTTCGTGGTGATGTTTTTGGGCCTGCGCGGCCGATTCGAGATCCTGGAGATGCTTCCTTTCGCGGATGATCATGCTTTCCGTTTCTTCCACGTCATGCAGACGTTGCGGCCACTCGCCTTCGCGGAGGCAGATAAGGCAGCGGATGATTTCGGCGATGCCCTGCAAAAGCAGAAAAACGCCGGTGATCGGGATCAGGGCCTTCAAGGGGAAGACGGGAACGCCGGCGGGGCTGAAGATGCTGACTTCGCGGAAGCGGACGGACATTTCCGCGTAATTCCATCCGGCATAGATGAAGGCGGCCACGGCGGGCAGAAAGAAAAGAAAGTACAGGACCAGGTCCAAGGTGGCTTGTTTGCGCGGCGGCCAGGTGCGGTACAACATGTCGGCGCGCACATGCTGGTTGCGCACCAGGGTATAGGCGCCGGCCATCAGGAACATGGCGCCATAGGTGATGTAGCTGACATCGAAGGCCCAGGTCGTCGGCGCGCGCAAGAAGTAGCGCACGAAAACCTCGTAGCTGACGCCCAAGGTCAAGACCAGGATCAGCCAGGCGAAGCTTTTGCCGACCCAGGTGCTGAGCGAATCGATGAAAAACAGAAACTTGGTCATGTGCGGTTAAATCGCGGCTGCCGCCGCTCCTCCCCTCTTCTAGTCTTCTTCCAGTCGCAGGTCGGGGGGGGGGGGGGGGGGGGCGCCCCGCCCGCAGCCCGACAAACCAAAACGGCAAAAACAAAACGC
>CAYIQU010000407.1:0-2271 GCA_964365645.1 uncultured Hyphomicrobiales bacterium
TCTCATGGCGCGCAATTTTCGGGAGCTCAACCACCACCTTTGGGAACTCCGCGACAGCATCGCCATCGTGGCGGACTGGATGCAGAAAGTCGAGGAGGAACGGCGGGCCGCACGGGAGAAACAGAGATGAGGCGCCGCGGTCTGTTCCGAGAAGTAGTGTCCTCCAGAATATATCGAACCTTGGCCTCGACACTCCTGATAGTCGGACTGATCCTGCCTCCTCTTGCCTGGTCCGATGATCCCATCAACATTGACACCGAAAAGTCGCGTTTGATCAAGGGACATCCAGCTGAACAACAGCATCAGGCCCAACAGCCACCAGAAGTTCGGTTCCACCACGCTCGCCAGGATAATAAGCAGATAAAGGGTCGGCAGGCCGCCCCAGACTTCCATGAACCGCTGGAACGACAGATCGACCCAGCCGCCGAAATAGCCCTGCACCGCCCCGGCGGCGATGCCGACGGCCGAGCTGAGCACCGTCAGCGTCAGGCCGAACAAGACCGAAATGCGAAAACCGTAGATCAGCCGGGCGACCACGTCGCGGGCCTGGTCGTCGGTGCCGAGCCAGTGTTCGCCGGACGGCGGCGCCGGCGCCGGCACGGTCAAATTGCGGTCCACCGTGGCGTGGGAATAGCGCACCAAGGGCCACAGCATCCAGCCGTTCGCCTCGATCTTTTTCTTCAGGTAGGGGTCGCGGTAGTCGGCCTCGGTCGGGAAATCGCCGCCGAAATCGGTTTCGGCGTAGGCCGCCAGGACCGGCGCGTAGACGCGGCCCTCGAAGAAGATCGCCAGCGGCTTGTCGTTGGCGATCAGTTCGGCGAACAGACTCAGGAAGAAGAGCGCGAGGAACCCCCACAGCGACCAGAAGCCGCGACGGTTGGCGCGGAAGTTCTCGAGCCGGCGCACCGTCGGCGGTGCCAGGCGGACGCCGAAAAGAACGCGCGGGGCGGCGGCGAGGGTTTTCATGATTCCCGGGCCTCGAAGTCGATGCGCGGATCGACGGCGTGGTAGGTGAGATCGCCGATCAGGTTCATCACCAGCCCGAGCAGGGTGAAGACGTAAAGCGTGCCGAACATCACCGGATAGTCGCGCTTGAGCGCCGCCTCGAAGCCCAAAAGCCCGAGACCGTCGAGCGAGAAAATCACCTCGACCAGCAGCGCGCCGGTGAACAAGATTCCGACGAAGGCGCCGGGAAAACCCGCGACCACGATCAGCATGGCGTTGCGGAAAACATGACCGTAGAGAATCCGACGCTCGGAAACACCCTTGGCCCGCGCGGTGACGACGTACTGCTTGTTGATTTCCTCCAGGAACGAGTTCTTGGTCAGCATGGTCAAGCTGGCGAAGCCGCCGACCACCAGCGCGGTGATGGGCAGCGCGATGTGCCAGAAATAATCGGCGATGCGCTGGGGCCAATTCATGTCCGCCCAGTCGGCGGAGACGAGGCCGCGCAGGGGAAAGACGCTCCAGAAGCTGCCGCCCGCGAACAAGACGATCAGCAAAATGGCGAACAGGAACCCGGGAATGGCGTAGCCGACGATGATGACGCCGCTGGTCCAGACGTCGAAGCGCGAACCGTCGCGCACCGCCTTGGCGACGCCGAGCGGGATCGAGATGAAGTAGACCAGCAGCGTCGTCCACAGCCCCAGCGAAATGGACACCGGCATCTTGTCGATCACCAGGTCCACCACTTTGCGGTCGCGGAAGAAGCTTTCGCCGAAATCGAACACGGCGTAGTTCTTCAGCATCAACCAGAACCGCTCGGGCGCCGGCTTGTCGAAGCCGTAGAGCGTCTCGATCTGGCGGATCAATTCCGGTTCCAGCCCCCGCGCGCCCCGGTACTTGGAAACCTCGCCCGCGCCGGGCCTCGATCCCGGCCGGGCCGTCCCTTCCGCCCCTTCGCCCGCGCCGGCGCCGGAAATCCGCGCGGTCACGTCGCCCGCCGTGCCCTGGATTTGGGCGATCATCTGCTCGACGGGACCGCCGGGCGCGGCCTGAACGATGAAAAAGTTGACCACCATGATCCCGAACAGGGTCGGGACGATCAACAGCAGGCGGCGGAGAATATAAGTCAGCATGGCCCGCCTATTTGCGGCCGCGGCGCGCGTCCAGCGCGCTCGCGCGGGCCGCGTCCACCCACCAGCATTCGACGCACAGCGTGTATTTGGGCGTTTTATCCGGAAGGCCGAACCGGTCCCAATAGGCGACGCGGAAAGCGCGGGTGTGCCAATTGGGAATGACGTAGTGCCCCCACAGCAAAACGCGGTCCAG
>CAYIQU010000408.1:0-2270 GCA_964365645.1 uncultured Hyphomicrobiales bacterium
GGCCTCGGTAACGAGGACCGAATCCATGAAAAATTCGCCGAACAGGCTGACGAGCCCGGTCAGTACGAAAAAAGCGGCCAGCGCGAACAGCTTTTCCCGCCGTTCCGGGCGGAGAAAGTCGAGGCATCTGGATGTTGGAATCTTGCTTGCGGGCAAAGGGCGCTCCATCCCACGCAACACCGCTGAAATCTGCCCTTGCCCCGCGCCGATTTCAAGCGAAACCGGACAAGAACGCCTCCGAAACCATTGCCGCGCGTTCTTTTCAGGGCAACCGCCCCTCTTTACGCCTCCCAGGTGCCTTCGGCGGCGTCGAGCAGCATGCCGCGGAACAGCGCCAGCAACTGCTGATCCAGCCCATCCTTCATGCCCATCATGATTTCCATCGCCTTTTCAGGCGGCATCGGCGGCTTATAGACCCGCCGGTCGGTCAGCGCGCTGAAAATGTCGACGATCGCCGACATGCGGGCAAGGTCGTTCAGTTCGGCCCCCTTGAGGCCCCTGGGATAGCCGGTGCCGTCGATCTTTTCGTGATGCTGCTCGGCGATGGTGGCGGCGCCCTTGGGAATATCGAGGCTCTCGCGTAAATGCTCCGAGGTATGAGTGACGTGGCTTTTCATGACCACGAATTCCTCATCGGAAAGCTTGCCCGGCTTGTTGAGAACCTCGTTCGGAATGTCCATCTTGCCGACGTCGTGCAGCAAGCCGCCGGTCGAAAGGGTCATCAGGTCCTCGCCCTTGATCCCGATGGTGTGGCCGAACAGCGACAGCAGCGTCGCCACCCGCAGGGAATGGACGTAGGAATAGTTGTCGTGCCCGCGCACGCCCTTGAGGATATCCTTGTAGTTTCCCTCGCTGACCGCGCGGGTGAGCGGTTCGCAACTCTTTTTCATCTCGCCGTAGGGGATCGGCTCGCCCAATTCGATCAGTTCGGCGAGGTGATTGAAGGCGCTGACCGTGTTCTTGAGGGCGGTCTGCTGGACGGGGTCGATCCCGACCCAGGCTTCCTCCACCGATTTGTTGACGTGCGTGGAAATGGCCGCCAGCAGTTGGCTGCGCTTGAACGGCTTTTTTAGAACGGTGTTGTGCTCGGTCTTGCGCGTATCGGCGGCGAAGCCGGATTCGGCATCTTCCATCTTGCAGATGATCGGCACCGCCACCAACGCCGGAATCATCCGGATCATGCCGAGAACTTCGCGTCCGTTGCCGGGCGGCGCATCCTCGTCGATGATGATGACCGCGGGCCGAAGGGCGGCCATCGCGCGTACCGCTTCGCGCCCATCCACGTACTGCTGCACGTTATAGAACTGGGCCAGCGCGTCGGCGATCTCGGCGCCATGACGCGGATTGCCGTCGACCAGGCCGACGACCGGCTTGCGCGTCGGGTCCACGGGCTTCGGCGTCTCGTTTTGCAACACCGAAGCTCGCAGCAGTTGCGGCGGATGGGTGAATATCGCTGTAGTGCCGGCCATGGTCGCGCTTTCAATGAGGTTTTGATTCTAGCGCGATTCTGCCCCTTGAGTCTTACCTGAATATGATCACAGGGCGCGCGAACGCCGCCGCCTGCAAAATCAAGGGGGACAGCGCCCCGCCGACACTCGATACGGGTTTCCGGAGTTACAGCACCAGAACTTGGCGCACCGCGTGGCCTCCGGCCAAGCGGTCGAAAGCGGCGTTCAGGCCGTCGAAGCCGATTCGCCCGCTCATCAGCCGGTCCACCGGCAACCGACCCCGCTGATAAAGGGCGATGTAGCGGGCCATGTCGCGCAGCGGCACGCAGCCGCCGATGTAACTGCCCTTCACGGTGCGCTCTTCGGCCACCAGGCTGACGTGCTGGACATTGAAGGTATGGTCCGGGTGCGGCAGCCCGGCGGTGATCGTCGTGCCGCCACGCCGGGTAATGCGATAAGCAAGGTCCATCGCCTTGACCGAACCGACCATCTCGAAGGCGTAATCGACGCCGCCCCCGGTCGCCTCGCGCACCTTGGCCATGCAATCGGGGTCGGCGGCATTGAAAACGTCGGTCGCGCCCAAATCGCGGGCCAGCGCCAGTTTCTCCTCCAAGACGTCGATGGCGACGATCCGCGCGGCGCCGACGAGTTTCGCCGCCAGCAGCGAATTCAGCCCGACCCCGCCCAGGCCGACCACGGCCGCCGTGGTCCCGGCCCGCATCGCCGCGGTGTTGACCCCCGCGCCGCCGCCGGTCAGGACCGCGCAACCGAACAGCGCCGCCGTCTCGAACGGCAGCGAGAAATCGATCTTGATCAGCGAAA